>NZ_JARVRU010000041.1:0-72681 GCF_030209535.1 Lysinibacillus sp. fls2-241-R2A-57 | reverse complement strand
AAATCCTTTTACCACTCAATAATAAACCTATTTTTTTCCTAATCAACACGCTTGAAAAATTATGTTAGAAGACTTTCAATTGTCTCATTTTACAATTGTTTTCCCCATGTCAATCTACAAAAATTGCTTTTATCATTTACTTTTCGGAAGAAATAAATAGTGTTAGATTCTCATGTTTTAATTCGATAGGTTCAAAAATCCTTTCGATAATAATAGTATAATCCATATTATTACAAAAATAAAACAATTCCCCGAAATAAGGGAATTGTTATCTAAATTTAAGGAATATGGGATTTGAACAAAATGTATAATAATTTCTAATCCTAATAAAGTTTTTCCAAAATACGAATGTCCATCTGTTTTCATCTTTTACACATTTAGCTCATTTACAACATTGATAAGCGAGTCAGAAGAGGAAGAAACAAGCGTAGCTCCTTGTGACAGCTCAGTTATTAAATTGGAGATGGCTGAAATATCTTGTGATGTATTAACATATTGCTGTTGAATCCCTGCAACGGCTTCAGCAATATCATTAAATGATGTTGATAAACTTTGTTGTGTATTTACACTATGTTGAATCTTTTGGTCAACGTTAATAACGGAATTCGACATTGTTGTAATATTACTTTCCGTTTCTTTAATGAGATGGGAAACGTTTTGCACAGCATTTTTGGTTTCTTCAGCAAGCTTACGGACCTCATCTGCAACAACAGCAAAGCCCTTCCCATGCTCACCGGCACGAGCTGCCTCAATAGAAGCATTTAGTGCTAATAAATTTGTTTGATCTGCAATACCAGTTACAAGTCCAACAATTTCTGAAATCTTCTGAGAGGAAGTACGTAGCTGGTTCATTGTTATCTCAAGACTGTTCACACTTTGTAAAATGACTTGTATTAAATCGTTCTGCTCTTGTAGCTGCTGTTGCCCTCGTCTAGATTTATCCTGCGTATCTGCAACGAAGCTTAAACCTTGTTTAGTAGCTACTGCTATATCATCTGTTTGAGAGGAGATGACTAGTAACGAAGCTGCTGTCTCCTCACTAATTGAGTTTAGCTCCTCTGCAGTTTTTTGAATGGTAGTAACAAGAGAGTGCTTTGTTTCAGCAGCTTCTGTACGAATGCGTTCTTCTTCTTTTTCATACGCCTCTATGACAAGCTGTTGCTCGAAGTTAATAATTTTGCAGAAGGCATTAATGGCACGAATTGCATCATTCTTAGAAATGTCTAACTCATTGACAAAGTTTGTAAAAGTTGAAGTTAATGACTGGAATGAAGCGATATACCACTTTGACTGTAGACCAATGCGAACATGGGTCTCGGCAATTGCCTTTCGTTCGTTGATATAAGAGTCATTAATATTGCTTTCAAAAATATCACTTAAATGTTTATGTAAAGTAACCTTTAAACGGTTAATATGTGAAGTTCTATTAATAATATTAACTAATTCCGGACTTAAACTAATCGCTGTATAAAATTGTTCTACCATTTTAGGAATTAGATCCTTAGCTAAAGGTTGTAGTTGTTTAATAATGGTTAAATCCTCAGTCGATAAATCTAATAATTGCAATTGTTTTTGTAATCTAGGGTGATTAGAAACATCTAAACGCACATTGTTCTGAAATGCCTCAGGTGTTAACGTTATTGAGTAGCTAGCATTGCTGTTTTTTGTAAACCAACTCATTGTTGTTTGCTCCATTCTTTATAAATGCAAAATAAATATATCAATAAAGGCCCTTTGTAAAAATTGTAAAGTTTGTTAACGTCCTAAATATATTGTATTTTATCATTTTACTATTTTTTGTTGGTTATTTGGTTAAAAATTTCGTTTATTTCTAAAATTTTTTATAATAATGACAGACGATTGTCGATTAAACGCCATGAAATATACTTTTTTAAAGAGAATGAGCAAATTGAATTCTAAATAGGAAACATGTAAAATACGAACTGTTTAGCTTTATCTTCAAGATCCTACCTCTGAAGGTGAAGAATTAATGCTGATGTGGTCTCTTTTCAGTGGATGTTCAAACACCTACTGAATGAAGATAAAGACTTCGGACGCAATTAAGCCAAGGCGAAATTGATAAAAATCGTACGTGGAAAAAATAGGTTTAAGGAGGGGGATTGCATGGAGAAAAAACGTTTTAAATTTGTTATTCCAGTCATGGTAATTGTAGCAATTGGCTCAGTTTATATGTTAAGAAAATACTATGCTGAAGTACCAAATTTAGATCAATTACTAATTACAATTTGTGCAACATTATTTTCAGGGGTACTCGCATACTTTTTATTTCCACAGCAGAGTGAAAATAAAATTGATGATCGTGGGCCGTCCAAGCAAAAATAAGGTTATTAGCAAGAATCTGCTGCTTCTTCAGAGTGAAAACTGAAGGGACTCGCAGATTCTTTGCTTTTATGTAACCTGTGAAATGATGTAAATACTACTGGTCTTGAAAAGCCTAAGTTTTAAATAATTTGAACCAGCCTTTCATTTTAAAAATGACGAGCATAAATAGTGCAATTAAAATCATCAAAATAAGCACGATAAAGTAGCTATATCGACCATGAAGTTCAGGCATATTATCAAAGTTCATACCATAAACACCAGCTATAAATGTTAACGGAATGAAAATGGTAGATACAATAGTTAATGTCATCATAATGCCATTCATACGGCTAGAGCTCATCGCCATATAGCTATCACGCATATCAGCTGTAAGTTCACGATTGGATTCTACCATTTCTGTAAGCTTTAGCAGATGATCGTAAATATCGCCAAAGTAAGCTCGTTCAGACTTTTTTAGTGAAAAACGATAAGAATTAAGTATCCGATATAATAAATCACGCATCGGTAATATTGTGCGACGCAAATGAAGCAAATCACTGCGGAATTCGAACACAATTTTCATGGCATTGGGGTTATTTTGATAGGTAAGCTCGTCTTCAAGTACATTTAAATGATCCTCGATTTTATAGACAAGTGGAAAATAGCTATCAACGATTTTATCGATTACCTGATACGTTAAATATACTGTGCCTCGTTCCCAATTCTTTGGCTGTTTTTCTAGCATCTTTTGTACTCGATCTATTTCAGGTGCTACGTTTTTATGGAATGTAACAATAAATTTATTAGAAACAAAAATATTTACTTCCTCAGCTATTAATTCTTCGTTAACCCTTTGAATAACAAAGAAATGGAAATCATCATAAAAATCGAGTTTTGGCCGCTGTAAACGCATTAAGCAATCTTCTATAGCAAGTGGATGGAAGTGGAAGAATGTATCTAACAGTAGTTCTTCATCATCGGTCGGACAATTAAAATCGACCCAGTACCATTCAAATTCGTTTTTGTGTATATCCTCAAGTGGAAAGTCCTTTATAACCTGTTGGTTTTTTGTAATTCCAATTGTACGTATCACAGCATTCACCTCACTTCTGTTGACTCTATCCTAACAGGTATGTTTGTCTTTACAACAAATAGCGCCTTAAATTTTATCTCGTACTAACGGGCAATAATTTATCTGTACCGAAAGCGAAGCGTCAGGCACAAGACTCCCACCTAAAAATTAAGGTGGGAATTTAACAAGTCCGACTGGTGAAGACTAATCATCAGTGATGGATGGAGAAAGCCCCATGATTAAAGTTTCACATTATTCGCCTTCTTTATAGCATATCCAACCGCCAAATAAAGTAGTGGCAAAGAATCTAGATGATCTTGTAAAGCCTGCCTGCTGTAATAGTGATAAAATGTCCTCTTCACGCATAAATGAAAGAGAACGTATGGATTTCTCCATTTCTGCTACCTCTGATGGTGATAGCTTTGTATGCTGTAGCCAATATGCACGCCACAAATCAAATTGTAACTCCGTTTCTAAAGAACCTAGTTGCCCGTATTTTGAGACGAGCACAAATGGTGCACCAGGTTTTAAATTATTTGCTATTTCCTTTAATGTTGCAAGTTTTTCTTGATGATCATTGATAAAATGAAGTACTAAAATACAGCTAGCAGCATCAAATTTCACTGAAGGCAGTAAAGTATCTAGTATAGTGCCTTGATGTAAAGACATATTATTAGGTAGAGGTTTTAAACGTTCTTCAGCAATTTGTAGCATTGCTGAAGAAGGATCTATGCCAACAAATGACCAATGAGCCCTTTTCTCAGCGAGCTGTAAAATTTCATTGCCGCTTCCTGAACCAACGATTAAAAAATCAGCTTTCTCGGGTAATGTAGATTGATAAAAGGTTTGTGTTAAACGCAGCATCGCATCATAACTAGGTAGCGTACGGCGAATGCCTTTTTCATATTCGTTTGCAAGTGTGTTATTAAATTCCATTGAGTATCACATGCCTTTCAAAAATTTTATATAAATCCAATTAAAATGTTGAAACTATCTAGGGTATAAATCCGTAAATAAAGTACATAAAACAAAATAAAATGATAAGGAAGGATTGATATAAATGGAAACAAAATGGTCTAAGGTAATCATACACGCAAGTGCGTTTTTCGCGCCATGGATAGTACCAATTATATTTTTCTTAATTAGTTCTGATGAAGAAATAAAAGCAATCTCCGTCCAAGCATTGCTGTTCCAAATTATAATGTGGGTTTTAATTGCAATTTCAAGTATTTTAAGCTTTTTACTAATTGGTATTCCGTTCTTAATTATCTTCGGAATTATGTTATTCGTTGTCCCAATTATCGGTATTGTGAAGGCTTTATCTGATATGCCTTGGCGTTATCCAATTGTTGGTCGTTGGGTATAATTTTTATAGACGCAAGTATATGCTAGTGGCATATGCTTGCGTTTTTTTCATTGATGATAAGGGTAAATTATAGGTATGAGCGGGGCTTTCGACATTTCAGTGTGCGAAATAATTGCAATTATTTTCAAGCGTTTTGTATAATATACTCAAAGAAAGTCAAAGATAGTCAAAGTCAGTGGAGTAAGCGAGGTGTATTCCTAAAATGCGTAATATATCAGACATCATAGAAGGCTACTTAAAGCAAGTACTTGAATTAGGTGGAGAAGGGCATATTGAAATAAAACGTAGTGAAATTGCAGATAAATTTCAGTGCGTGCCCTCACAAATAAATTATGTAATTAATACAAGATTTACTGCCGAACGAGGTTACCTTGTTGAAAGCAAACGTGGTGGTGGTGGATACATTCGAATTTTACGTGTCCGTGCGAATTCACAAATTGATCTAATCGACGATGTCCTCAGGCAAATTGAAGGTGGGGCATCGCAAACAATGGCAGAAGATTTAGTTTATCGACTAATTGATGAGCAGGTAATTTCAAAGCGAGAAGCGAAAATAATGTTAGCGGCAGTTGATCGCTCAACTATAGATTTGCAACTCCCTTTACGGGATAACATTCGGTCAAGAATATTACGAGCGATGCTAACAACGATTAAATATGAACAGCAAAAATAAAAGAGGTGATGGAAATGATTTGCGAACATTGTAAGCAACGTAATGCAACAGTTACCGTAACACAAGTTCAAAGTGGTCAAAAGGTGGAGCATCATTATTGTGACGTCTGCGCCTCTCAGTTCCATCCATTTCATGCAGAATTTAAACAGGAGCCAGTATCAATACAACAGCTATTATCCAATTGGTTTGGCTCACCTTCGTGGCAGCAACAAAAAGTAGGTGAAAAACAGCAGGCGCAACCACAACCGCAAACCTGTCCACAATGTGGATTTACGTATAAACAGTTTTTAAAAGAAGGTAAATTTGGATGCCCTAGCTGCTATGACACCTTTAGCGAGCACTTACCGAAGCTCTTTAACCGTATCCAGGCTGGTCCTCAACATATAGGGAAAATGCCTGGTGCCAGGAGCAATGTTTATGTTATCAAAAAGCAAATTGAAGATATTCGTAAACGTATGAAGGTTGCTGTAGATGAAGAACATTTTGAAGAGGCAGCCAAGCTTCGTGATGAAGCCAAGGAACTTGAGAAGCAGCTACAATTTGAAGGCGGTGATGTGTCGTGATGATTGAATCGTTTTTAGAACGTGCAACACCAATATGGATGAGTGTAGAGGACGATTATTCAGATATTGTCATTAGTACACGCATCCGTCTTGCTCGAAATTTAGATGGTTATCGCTTTCCATTAGCTTTTACAGAGAATGAGGCATTACAGGTGGAGCAGGCAGTTACACATGCAATAAAGGATAGTACGAAACTTCAAGAAAATTACTCTTATTTTGCTATTAAGGATTTAACATCTTTACAGCGTCAAATACTTGTTGAAAAACATTTAATTAGTCCTCAGCTTGCAAAAAAAGAGCTAGTGGGTTCCATACTTTTATCTGATGACGAATCAACTAGCATTATGGTGAACGAAGAAGACCATTTACGCATTCAATGTATGGCGGCCAGTTTTCAACTTCAAAAAGCATATGAACAGGCCAATAAAATTGATCGTATCTTAGAGAAAGCATTGCCTTTTGCATTTCGAGATACATTTGGTTATTTAACAAGCTGTCCAACAAATATTGGTACTGGTTTGCGAGCATCTGTCATGATGCACCTACCAGCCCTTACACTCACAGGTCAGATGAATCAAATCATTAATGCAATGACACGATTAGGAATGACAGTGAGGGGAATATATGGAGAAGGTAGTGAAAATTTAGGTAATGTTTACCAAGTGTCGAATCAGATTACACTAGGAAAAACAGAGGATGATATTTTAGCGGACATTCAAAGTGTCGCTGAAAAAATAATTCAGAAAGAACGGCATGCAAGAGGTAAGTTAATGGAAAAAGCAGAGCTTGCCCTAGAAGACCGCGTATACCGTGCTTTAGGTACCTTAACACATGCTCGAATTTTAACGAGTGAGGAAGCGGCTACTTGCCTATCAAATGTTCGTTTAGGGGTTGATTTACAGCTAATTAAAGGTATTAAAGCGACGACTTTAAACGAATGTGTTGTCAGTATGCAACCTGGATTTTTACAGCATTATGCAGGGGATGTTTTGCCACCTGCTGAGCGAGATCGCGCACGAGCTGAAATGCTTCGTGAGGCATTATTTCAAGAAAATATGAGTAAGCCTATTATTGGGGAAAAAGGAGAGGGTTCATTTGATGTTTAATCGTTTTACACAACGCGCGCAAAAAGTTTTACAGCTTGCACAAGAAGAGGCTATTCGTTGGAAACACGAATCAATTGGAACAGAGCATATTCTATTAGGGCTTATCCGTGAAGGCGGTGGTATTGCTGCAAAAGCATTGGAAGCCATTGATATTAGTCCTCAAATGATTGAAGCAGGTATTGAAGAGCTCGTAGGGAAAGGTAAAGAGGATGTTGGTCCAATTGTCCACTACACACCTCGAGCTAAAAAAGTAATAGAACTATCAGTCGATGAATCACGCAAATTAGGTCATTCTTATATAGGCACAGAGCATTTACTATTAGCACTTATTCGTGAGGGTGAAGGTATAGCGGCTCGTGTATTAAACAATGCTGGTGTCGGATTAAATAAAGCTCGTCAGCAAGTGCTATTGTTATTAGGTAATAACGATAATGCTCAATCTGGTCAACAAGCTGCACAGGCAGCAAATACACCAACATTAGATAGTCTTGCGCGTGATTTAACGCAAATTGCTCGTGAAGGCACTTTAGATCCGGTCATTGGTCGAAGCAAGGAAATTACTCGTGTTATCGAGGTACTGTCTCGCCGTACAAAAAATAACCCTGTACTGATCGGTGAGCCTGGTGTCGGTAAAACGGCTATTGCTGAAGGTTTAGCACAGCAAATTATTAATAATGAAGTGCCAGAAATCCTTCGCGACAAACGTGTTATGACACTTGATATGGGGACAGTTGTTGCTGGAACAAAATATCGTGGTGAATTTGAAGATCGCTTGAAAAAAGTAATGGATGAAATTCGCCAAGCAGGCAATGTTATTTTATTTATCGATGAATTGCATACATTAATCGGCGCAGGTGGTGCAGAAGGTGCCATTGATGCCTCAAATATTTTAAAACCATCTTTAGCTCGTGGTGAGCTTCAATGTATTGGTGCGACAACACTAGATGAATATCGTAAATATATTGAGAAGGATGCGGCATTAGAGCGTCGTTTCCAACCGATTCAAGTTGATGAGCCAACTGTAGAAGAAGCCATTCTAATTATTCAAGGCTTACGTGATCGTTATGAAGCACATCACCGTGTGAAAATTACCGATGAAGCAATTGAAGCGGCAGCGAAAATGGGAGACCGTTATATTTCTGATCGTTTCTTACCAGATAAGGCAATTGACTTAATCGATGAAGCGGGCTCTAAAGTACGTTTACGTTCATTCGCAGTGCCACCAAACTTAAAGGCACTTGAAGATAAACTTGAAAATGTACGCTCTGAAAAGAATGCAGCTGTCTCAGGTCAAGAATTTGAAAAGGCAGCGTCATTAAGAGATACAGAGCAAAAGCTAAAAGATGAAATTGAAACTACAAGAAAAAATTGGAAAGAAGAGCAAGGGAAAGCTGAATCAAAAGTTACAGTGGATGATGTAGCAGCGGTTGTTTCTATGTGGACTGGAATTCCAGTGTCAAAAATTGCTTCTGAAGAATCTTCTAAGTTATTACAGCTTGAAGAAGAGTTACACAAACGCGTTGTAGGTCAAGGAGAAGCAGTAGAAGCAATTTCTCGTGCCATTCGTCGTGCAAGAGCTGGCTTAAAAGATCCGAAACGACCAATTGGTTCATTTATTTTCTTAGGTCCTACTGGGGTTGGTAAAACAGAGCTTGCAAGAGCATTAGCTGAAGTTATGTTTGGCGATGAGGACGCAATGATTCGCGTTGACATGTCTGAGTACATGGAAAAACATTCGACTTCACGTTTAGTTGGTTCACCTCCGGGCTATGTAGGCTTTGATGATGGTGGTCAGCTAACAGAAAAGGTTCGTCGTAAACCATATTCTGTAGTATTGCTAGATGAAATTGAGAAGGCACATCCAGATGTTTTCAATATCTTACTGCAAGTACTAGAAGATGGCCGTTTAACGGATTCTAAAGGTCGTGTGGTAGATTTCCGTAACACAGTTGTTATTATGACATCAAACGTTGGTGCGGATGCTTTAAAATATCAGAAAAACCTTGGCTTCAATGTAGGTGGTACTGATACGAAGTATAAAGATATGAAGGGTACAATGCTGGAGGAATTGAAAAAAGCATTCCGTCCAGAATTCTTAAACCGTATCGATGAAATGATCGTCTTCCACTCACTAGAAAAAGAACACTTAAAAGAGATTGTTGCGATGATGGCGAATGCTTTAACAAAACGTCTGAAAGAGCAAGATATTACGTTAGAGTTAACGGATTCGGCTCTTGAGAAAATCGCTGAGGAAGGCTATGATCCTCAATATGGTGCTCGTCCACTACGCCGTGCATTACAAAAACAAGTAGAAGACCGTTTATCGGAAGAGCTACTGAAAGGTAATGTAGAGAAGGGCAATCAAGTTATCATTGATTATGTGAATGATGAGTTTGTTGTAAAGAAAAAAGAGGAAGTTTCTACTTCTAAATAATCGCGATTTAAAAAGACAGCAAGGCTTTAAGTGCCAAGCTGTCTTTTTTTATGTACAATAATAAATATAAGAACAAATATTCGAGGTGAAGGCGTTTTGGCAAAGAAAAAAACGAAATTTGTATGCTCAGGCTGTGGCTATGAATCTGCGAAATGGATGGGTAGATGCCCAGGGTGTGGGGAATGGAATAAGATGGTTGAAGAGATAGAGGTCGTTGCAAAAGGACCACGAGGGGCATTCCAACATTCTGCTACAGTTACCCAAAAGGCTCTCCCTATTATGCAGGTTGAAGCCGCTGAGGAATCACGAGTTGCAACAGAAATGAGTGAGCTTAACCGAGTGTTGGGTGGAGGCATCGTGCCAGGTTCTCTTGTATTAATCGGGGGTGATCCTGGGATTGGGAAGTCGACGTTATTATTACAAGTATCTGCATTACTTTCGAATAAGGGACATCGCGTGCTCTATATTTCTGGTGAGGAATCTATTCGTCAAACAAAGTTACGGGCGGAGCGTTTAGGCGTGATATCTCAGGAGCTTTATATATATTCTGAGACGAATTTAGAGTTTTTAAATCAGACGATTGATGATGTGCAACCAAAGTTTGTTATTGTCGACTCCATTCAAACCGTTTTTCATCCTGAGGTAACGAGTGCACCAGGTAGTGTATCACAGGTGCGTGAATGTACAGCGGAACTCATGCGAATCGCAAAAACAAAAGGAATTGCCATTTTTTTAGTGGGACATGTAACAAAAGAAGGGCAAATCGCAGGACCACGTATTTTAGAGCATATGGTTGATACGGTATTGTATTTCGAAGGAGAACGACATCATAATCACCGTATTTTACGTAGCCAAAAAAACCGCTTTGGCTCTACAAATGAAATTGCTATTTTTGAAATGCTTCAAGGAGGCCTAAAGGAAGTTTTAAATCCGTCTGAGTTGTTCTTACAGGAGCGTTCACAAGGAGCGGCAGGGTCGACAATTGTTGCATCAATGGAAGGTACACGACCAATTTTAGTTGAAATTCAGTCGCTTGTAACACCAACAAGCTTTAATTATCCGAAACGAATGGCAACAGGTGTCGATCAAAACCGTGTGCAACTGCTTATGGCAGTCCTTGAAAAGAGAATGGGGCTCATGCTACAGGCACAGGATGCATATATTAAAGTTGCTGGCGGTGTGAAGCTTGATGAGCCTGCAATTGATTTGGCGGTGTTGACAAGCATTGTTTCAAGCTTTAAGGATCAAGCTGTCGGAGCAACCGATTGCTTTATTGGGGAAGTAGGATTGACGGGAGAGGTGCGTCGAGTATCTCGTATTGAACAGCGTGTCATTGAGGCAGCGAAGCTCGGATTTAAACGAGCCTTCATACCAGCCTCGAATATCGGCGGCTGGGATTTTCCGCAAGGTATTGAAATAGTTGGTGTAGAAACAATAAAAGATGCATTGAATACTTGCTTTAGAGAGCTATAAAGAAGTTTGTGCATGTTGGACAATGTCTGACATGCACTTTTACTTACAATAGCAGATTTTTATTTAAAAAAACTTTGGTTTTTGAAATTCATAGATTGAAAGTAGGAAACTCAAAGAGGAGAGTTGACGTCCTAGTTAACGTCTGAGCAATGGTTCCAGGGACACCACAGAGTAGTTTTTATTGAGGATGAAGGACCAATTCAGTGCTTGATTTATCCTCTTTCATTAGAATAGAAATGATTTATCAAAAGAAGAGAATTTAACGATTTTTTGATGGGTTCATAAAAGATTTTCTACAGTAAACTATGTATAATTATATATTAAGAATTGGAGGTGACAGTTTATGAAAAAATTTGTTCAAATTGCTTTTTTACTGATTGGAGGAGCATTAGGCCTTGTTTTCTTACCGCCATTATACGAATTGCTTCATTTATCATCTAATCCTTGGCTTGATAATCCCTACGTATCAGTAGCTTTAGGATCACTATTACTGTTTACATTATCGTTTGCCTTTTCTGATTATTTTGTAAGGCTCATTAGCTGGATGGAAGAGGTGCTATTTAAGGTACCTGTTGGAGACTTATTATTTGGAACACTGGGCCTCATTATCGGGCTAATCGTTGCGTATTTTTTAGGCTTTGCAATCGATATTGTTGATCTACCGATTATTACAAAGGTTTTACCAATTATACTGTCATTTGTACTTGGATATTTAGGGTTCCGTGTAGGCTTTAAAAAGCGGGATGAATTAATCCAGCTATTTACATTGCGTGGTAATAATGCGAAGAAAAAATTACCTGAAGGTGTTGAACTTCAAGAAGCAAGAGGAAGCTATAAACTGTTAGATACGAGTGTTATTATCGATGGTCGTATTGCAGATATTTCTGAAACAGGCTTTATTGAAGGTGTATTAGTTGTACCTCAATTTGTCCTCACTGAGCTCCAGCATATTGCAGATTCTTCGGATACGTTAAAGCGTACAAGAGGTCGTCGTGGTTTAGATATTTTAAAGAAACTACAGGATGAGCGTATGACGAAGGTTGAGATTACTGAAGAGGATTTTGAGGATGTACAAGAGGTCGATTTAAAGCTAGTACGTCTTGCCAAGAAAAGGGGTAACGATACACAGATTGTGACGAACGACTTCAACCTCAATAAAGTGTGCGAGCTACACCACGTAAAAGTATTAAACATCAATGATTTAGCAAATGCTGTGAAGCCTGTCGTTATTCCAGGTGAGGATATGCAAGTGATGGTCATTAAAGATGGGAAAGAGCATAATCAAGGGGTTGCTTATTTAGATGATGGCACAATGATCGTTGTTGAAGGTGGACGTAGCTATATAGGACAGGCAATTACGGTAACCGTAACAAGTGTTCTACAAACATCAGCAGGTCGTATGATTTTTGCTAAACCAAAGGATGACTAGGAAGTGACAAATGTGCAATATGAAGTAGTATTGCCTGCTGCAGGAAGCGGAAAGCGAATGGGAGCGGGGCAAAATAAGTTATTTTTAAATCTTTTAGAGAAACCGATTCTCATACACACGTTGGAAGTATTTGAACAGGATAGCCAGTGTACAGGCATTTGGCTTGCTGTGAAGCCAGAAGAACGAGCATTTATTCAAGAAATGCTCGAGAAGTATGGAATTTCTAAAGTCAAAGGCTTGCCTAATGGTGGTGCTGAGCGACAGCATTCTGTTCATTCGTGCATGAAAGAAATGAAGCAGGTCGATATTGTGCTTGTGCATGATGCTGCGCGTCCGTTCATTACGCATGACATTATTGCGAATCTTGTACAAAGTGCACATGATTTTGGCGCTGCGATTGCAGGTGTTCGTGCGAAGGATACGATGAAAAAAGTACGTAATGGTGTAATTGAAGAGACAATTGATCGTGAAAGCTTATGGATGATTCAAACCCCACAGGCATTCCAATTTGATTTGATTGTGGAGGCGGAGGATGTCGCTGAGAAAGTGGGCTTTCTTGGTACCGATGAGGCGATGCTAGTTGAACGTCTTGGTCATAAGGTGCATGTTGTCGAAAGCAGCTACGAAAATGTAAAGATGACGACGCAAGAAGATTTAGTTTTTGGTGAAGCGATATTACAGAAACGCGCTAAAAAGCAATGAAATGCTAGAATAAATGAAACATTAGAGGCAAGGTATGAAAACCGAGCCTCTTTTTTGCTTTGATATTTCTGCTCATTTTTTATAAGTTTGAGGGCTCTCTTCAAGATAAAATCTGTTTCAACAATTTCTAACAGTACTTAATCTCCTCGAGTGTTATCTCTATTTTTGTATGTTCTTTAGTTCCTCCATAAAAGCACGGCGTTTTGGATACGCTTGTAGTAAGTCAGAAATTAATTGCTTTGCTTCAATGGTGTAGCCTGCCTTACGCATAATGTTGATAGAATGGCAAACGTCTTGATAACTTTTGCGATTAGAGGACATTTGAGCATCGGCAGTGATGGCGTCAATGAATAGCGCACAAACTTCTTCATAGTACTGTTCTTTTATGTATTTATAATAGTACTCGATTCTGATTGGATGTTCTTTGCAATAGTCTAAAATGCGTTTAGTTTGTTTTTCCTCTACAATGATGTGCGTATATAAATGAGAATTTTTAAGTCGATCTAATAGTTCTTCAAAAACTTCAGGCCATTGTTCAGCAGGGTGTAGTGCTTTGAATTCTGCATAGTAAGAATACTCACCAGATAGCACCAGTTGCAATGCCAATTCGCGCATGTCTTCTGTATGTCCGAGTGCTTTATGAGCGATAAATGCGAAATTTCTCCATTTTTTAACGATCCCCGCTGATTTTTCATCTACTTGTAGCCCATCCGCTGTTAACTGTAATACTTTTTCATAGTCACCGAGGTTGATGGCAGATTTGATCATTAGTTCACGCATATCGTAGTCCTCAATATGCCGTTCTAAAAATGCCTCTATGTCCTTACTACTATATTTAACCTCTAGCAAGTGAAGCTCTATTTCTCTTAACCGCTTATTCATATATTGTGCACTCCAATCATCTGACGGACTTTTCATTGAGTGAATAAGGGTTTTAAATTGTTTCTCGATAGCATCATCATTACAAAGAGGGACACAGGAATGAAGCAAATGAATACGCCAATCTGACCAACCATTTAACTCGTGGTCCATTGCTTCTTGAATAACAAGGTCATATATCATTGCTGATTGCTCTTTTGACCAAACATCTCCCCCCTCGTTAATCGATTGACTAATTAATTCTAAGCTGTCCTCAATGGCACCACCGAAATAGCCATTAGAGTCATCGCTATATTGCAGTGCATCGAATGTATGTTTGAAGCAAAGAAAGCTAAGCTTAATAGCTGTTATATAGTCCCCTTGGTCAAAATGTTCCTGTGCGTGTTGAAGGGTTGTGTAGACGCCTTTTAACGCTTTCGTTGCTTGATTGCGTGGGATAAAGCCGCGATCCTCTCCCTTTTTTAGATGATGAATAATTAATTGTTCGGCTGCTTTTAATATATCTTTTGGTTCCGTTAGTAGCATTTCTAACTCTTGCAGAAAGCTAGGGGAGTTCTGTCCAACTTTTAGAATTAATGTTATTAGATTTTCCTTGGATTGAGTAGCTAGCAATTGCTGTAATGTTGGTTTTTGTGCTTTAGATGACTTAGATACTGAAACACGAGGATTGTTTAGCTGCCCCTGAATTTCATAGAGTGCAGCGGCAATATGCTTACAAATGTCGTCATAGGGGCAATCGCATTCGGCGTGTGTAATGTCGCCGTTTGCTTTAACGACGATATCTACAATATACAGCTCAGACCCCTCAACCTCAGCCTGCCAATTGCTGTCGTCAATTTGTATAATATCAATGACATGACCATCCATATAATAATTGTGCCCACGCTGTACAATTACTTTGTTAAACTGCTTTTCAAATGAATTGATGTTCATTTCTACACCGCCTTATCGTATTAGGTTAAGGCAAGCATAACAAAAAATGTGAGGAAAGCGAGAGACAAATATTATCAGGCTTGTCGAAACACGCATTTCCTAGGAAATATGTTAAAATGTGAGGGTATAATATAGAGTAAATAAAAAAGTAAAGGCAGGTGAATGAGACTGCCTCATAAGCTGAATAGAAGCTTTTTAAATCTGCCAATCTGGGCCTTTTAGCTGGTGGATTTTCCTATTTTATTTAACTTATTAGACAGTCTCGGGTATCATATGTTTCGAGTAGGACAAGGATTTGATGTACATGCATTTGAAGAAGGACGCCCATTAATTATTGGGGGCATAATAATTCCTCATGAAAAAGGGCTAGTAGGGCATTCAGACGCAGATGTTTTATTACATACTGTCACAGATGCAGCATTAGGGGCTATTGGCGAAGGAGATATCGGTCGTCATTTCCCAGACACAGATCCTGCGTTTAAGGATGCAGATTCAGCGAAATTATTAGAGCATATTTGGAAGATTATTGAGGACAAGGGTTATGTTCTAGGTAATGTGGATTGTACGATTATGGCACAACGTCCAAAAATGGCACCGTATATTGAACAAATGCAAAATCGTATTGCTGAATTACTTCATGCAGAACCTTCTCAAGTGAATGTCAAGGCAACAACAACTGAGCGTTTAGGTTTTACAGGTCGCGAGGAAGGGATTGCAGCAATGGCGACAATCCTATTGATGAAGAAGTAAAAGCAGGCTCTCTGCGCTTTTATTTCCTGTAACAGAGTGGTAAAATGAACAAAGTCAATTTTTTGATCGAAAATTTAGGAGGCTTTTAATTATGGCGAAAGAAGTTCGTGTTCGTTACGCGCCATCCCCTACTGGTTTCTTACATATCGGTGGAGCGCGTACAGCGTTATTTAACTATTTATATGCAAAACATCATAACGGTAAATTCATTGTACGTATTGAAGATACGGATATCGAGCGCAATGTAGAAGGCGGAGAAGCATCTCAGCTTGATAACTTAAAATGGTTAGGTATCGAATATGATGAGTCAATCGATATTGGTGGACCGTATGCACCTTATCGTCAAATGGAGCGTCTTGATATTTATAAAGAGCACGCTGAAAAGCTTTTAGAGCAAGGTTTAGCTTATAAATGCTTCTGTTCTTCAGAGAAATTAGAAGCATCTCGTGAAGAGCAAAAAGCACGAGGTGTTGCAGCTCCAACTTATGATGGTACTTGTCGTCATTTATCAGTAGAGGAAGTTGCGGCTAAAGAAGCTGCAGGTGAACCATACACAATTCGTATGCGCGTACCTGAAAATGTATCATATGAATTTGAAGATTTAGTACGTGGGCAAGTAACATTTGAGTCAAAAGATATTGGTGACTGGGTACTTGTTAAAGCAAACGGTATTCCAACGTATAACTATGCGGTAGTGCTAGATGATCACTTTATGGAAATTTCACATGTATTCCGTGGTGAAGAGCATTTATCGAATACACCAAAACAAATGATGATTTTTGATGCATTTGGCTGGGAATATCCACGCTTTGGTCATATGACATTAATCATTAATGAAAACCGTAAAAAATTATCAAAACGTGATGAATCAATTATTCAATTCGTCACACAATATAAAGATTTAGGATACCTACCTGAAGCAATGTTCAACTTCTTTGCATTACTTGGCTGGTCTCCTGAAGGGGAAGAAGAGATTTTCTCAAAAGAAGAATTTATTAAAATCTTTGATGAAAAACGTCTTTCAAAATCACCATCTATGTTCGATAAGCAAAAGCTTACATGGATGAATAACCAATACATTAAAAAGCTATCTTTAGAAGAAGTAGTGGCATTATCTTTACCACACTTACAAAAAGCTGGTTTATTACCAGAAGAGCTGACAGCGGAAGAACTTGCATGGGCGACAGATTTAATCGCACTTTATCATGACCAAATGAGCTTTGGTGCTGAAATTGTAGAACTATCTCGCCTATTCTTTAACGATCACATTGAATATGATGAAGAAGCAAAAGCAGTTTTAGCTGGTGAGCAAGTACCTGAGGTTATGGCAGCATTTAAAGTGCAGCTTGAAGGTTTAGAAGAATTTACGCCTGATACTGTTAAAGCCGCTATTAAAGCTGTTCAAAAAGAAACAGGTCACAAAGGGAAAAATCTATTTATGCCAATCCGCGTTGTAACAACGGGTGAAACGCATGGCCCAGAGCTTCCTAACGCGATTTGCTTAATTGGCAAACAGAAAACAATTGACCGTGTAGAAAAACTTGCGCAATAAGTAGAAATTGATTGACAATTTATTAGTTCGTTGTAAAATGTATTTAAATTGAGAAAGCGTTGATAGGGAGAAGTAAGTGGCGCATGCTCTAAAGAGAGGACCATCACCGGCTGAAAGTGGTCTGAGCCTAGGCAAAACTGAAATGCACCTTTGAGCATAAAGCTGAACAATAGTAGGCTTTATCGATTCGTTCCCGTTATAGAACGTCCAGAGTGGAAGGTTTTTGCCTTCAATCAGAGTGGAACCGCGCAAATTTAGCGTCTCTGTCATTCCTTTTTGGGATGATAGGGGCGCTTTTTTATGTTTTAGTCATTTGACGGTGGCACAATTCTACTCAACTAACTCTGCAGCGAATCAACGTTAGCTACAGTGTGTCAAAGGGTCAAGGCCAATCAAAACGAAAAGGGGGAGTTTTTTGTGTTTAAAAGAATGAAGGAAGATGTAGAAACAATCTTTGAGAATGATCCAGCAGCGCGTAGTGTGTTTGAAGTTGTGCTAACATACTCAGGTCTACATGCTACATGGGCGCATCGAGTTGCCCATTGGTTCTTTAAAAGGCGCTTTTATTTTATAGCTCGTACTATTTCACAAATTAGTCGCTTCTTTACTGGAATTGAAATTCATCCTGGAGCGAAGATTGGTCGACGTTTCTTTATTGACCATGGGATGGGCGTTGTTATTGGCGAAACATGTGAGATTGGTGATAATGTAACATTGTATCAAGGGGTAACTTTAGGTGGTACAGGAAAAGAAAAGGGGAAACGCCATCCGACATTAAAGGACAATGTACTAGTTGCGACAGGAGCAAAAGTATTAGGTTCTATTACAATTGGTGAGAATAGTAAAATTGGTGCAGGTTCAGTTGTCTTAAAAGAAGTGCCACCAAACGCTACAGTTGTCGGTATTCCTGGTAAAATTGTGATTAAGGATGGAGTCCGTCTAGAGAAAAAACTAGACCACCAAAATATACCTGACCCTGTAGAAGAACGTTGTCAAGGTTTCGAGAAACAGATTGCAGCATTGCAGCAGGAAATCGAGAGCTTACAAAAGGAGAGAGAAACACAATGAGTATTCAAATTTTCAACTCATTAACACGACAAAAGGAAACTTTCGTACCGCTAGAAGAAGGCAAAGTGAAAATGTATGTTTGCGGTCCGACTGTTTATAATTATATCCATATTGGGAATTCGCGTCCTGTTATTGTTTATGATACAGTACGACGTTATTTTCAATATAGAGGCTATGATGTGAAATTTGTATCCAATTTTACGGATGTAGACGATAAAATTATTAAGGCAGCAAATGAGCTGGGCGAAGAAGTACATGAATTAACAGAGCGCTTCATTGCTGCGTATTTTGAAGATGTTACAGCATTAGGCTGCAAGAAGGCAGATGTACACCCACGCGTTACAGAGCATATGGATGATATTATACAATTCATTCAAGTTTTAATCGATAAAGGCTATGCTTATGAGTCAGCTGGAGATGTCTATTACCGAACTCGTAAATTTAATGGCTACGGTAAACTATCTCATCAATCGGTGGATGATTTAAAAATTGGTGCTCGTATTGAAGCTGGCGAGAAAAAAGATGATGCATTAGATTTCGCTCTATGGAAAGCTGTTAAGCCAGGTGAGATTTATTGGGAAAGCCCTTGGGGAAAAGGTCGTCCGGGTTGGCATATTGAATGCTCGGTAATGGCACGTGAACATTTAGGAGATACTATTGATATTCATGCTGGTGGGCAAGATTTAACTTTCCCGCATCACGAAAATGAAATTGCACAATCTGAAGCTCATAATGATAAAACATTTGCACGTTATTGGATGCACAATGGGTATATTAATATTGATAATGAAAAAATGTCCAAATCTCTTGGCAATTTTATACTCGTTAATGATATTCGTAAACAAATTGATCCACAAATCTTACGCTTCTTTATGCTTTCTGTACATTATCGCCATCCAATTAACTTTTCAAAGGATTTAGTGGATGCAGCCGCAACTGGTTTAGAACGAATTCGTACTGCCTACAACAATGTTAAGCATCGTTTAACAGCAACTGCTAGCCTAGGTGATCATTCAGAAGAATGGCTTGGAAAAATTGCTGAACAAAAAGCGTATTTTGAAGAAGCAATGGATGACGATTTTAATACAGCCAATGCCATTTCCGTATTATTTGAATTAGCACGTATCGCAAATATTTATTTAAATGAAACAAATACCGATGAAAAAGTATTATTGCGTTTTGTTGAAACTTTTGAGGTGTTAGGTGACGTCTTAGGTATTGAATTTGCAAAAGAAGAAGAGCTATTAGACGAAGAAATTGAAGCACTTTTACAGGAGCGTGTAGAAGCGCGTAAAAATCGTGATTTTGCTCGTTCAGATGAAATTCGTGACCATTTGCAAGCGCAAGGTATCATTTTAGAAGATACGCGACAAGGAACTAGATGGAAACGAGGGTAAGTAACTTGGATAAACTCCGCAACGAAGATGTCAAGCAATTGAATGCATTAGCGTTAGCCTATATGGGAGACGCAGTTTTAGAGCAAAAGGTACGAGAGTATTTGCTACGTGCCGGCCGTGTTAAACCTAATACACTTCATAGAGAAGCGACGTGTTATGTATCAGCGAAAGCGCAATCTATGATTGTACATCGAATGATGGATGAAGGCTTTTTAACAGAGGAGGAATTGGCTGTGTTCCGTCGTGGACGCAATGCCAAATCCGGCTCTGTGCCCAAAAATACAGATGTTCAAACATACCGTAATAGCTCAGGCTTTGAGGCGGTGCTTGGTAGTTTATATTTATTAAATGAATTAGAACGCGTGTATGCAATCATTGCATACGCTATTCAAATAATCGAGGAATCAAAAGGAGTGTCGAAATAATGGCAGAGCAAAATGGTGAAATTATTGCCGGTAAAAACCCAGTGTTAGAAGCACTTCGTTCAGGCCGCGATATGAATAAAGTATGGATTGCAGAAGGTGTAAAAAAATCAGGGGTTAATGAATTACTAGATTTGGCACGAGAACGTGGCGTCATTGTTCAATTTGTCCCGAAAAAAAAGGTTGATCAATTATCAGATGCCAATCACCAAGGAATTGTCGCCTCTGTTGCAGCATACCAATATGCAGAGCTAGAGGATTTATTTGCTGCGGCAGCAAAAAAACAAGAAGACCCATTTTTCTTGATTTTAGATGAGCTAGAGGATCCGCATAATCTGGGCTCTATTATGCGAACTGCTGATGCTATAGGTGCACACGGTATAATTATCCCGAAGCGTCGTTCCGTAAGTTTGACAGCTGTAGTGGCAAAGTCTTCAACGGGAGCAATAGAGCATGTACCTGTCGTGCGTGTTAATAACCTAGCGCAAACAGTAGAAGAGCTAAAAGAACGAGGAGTATGGATCGCAGGTACAGATGCTAAAGGTTCTGCGGACTATCGTAAAATGGATGCAACATTACCGCTAGCGATTATTATTGGTAGTGAAGGTAAAGGCATGAGCCGCTTGTTAAAAGAGAAATGTGACTTTTTATATCATTTACCGATGATTGGACATGTCACATCACTAAATGCATCGGTAGCTGCTGCACTTTTAATGTATGAAGTGTATCGTAAACGTCAAGAAGCGAATGATTGACAATGAACAACATTTTGCTTGTTGACGGCTATAATATGATTGGAGCTTGGAAAGAGCTACGGCCATTACGAGATACGAATTTTGAAGATGCGCGTAAGAGATTAATTGAGCTTATGGCTGAGTATAAGGCGGCCATGGGCTGGCGCGTAATTATCGTTTTTGATGCACATCTTGTACCAGGTGTGGAGCAATCTTATTTAGAAAATGATGTCGAAGTCATTTATACACGAAAAAACGAAACAGCAGATGAACGTATTGAAAAAATGACAAGAGAACTAAAAGCTAGAAATGTTCAAATTCATGTAGCAACTTCGGATATGGCAGAGCAAAGTGTAATTTTTGGTAACGGTGCTTTGCGAAAATCGGCAAGAGAGCTAGAAATTGATCTGGGTATTATCCAGCATAAAATTTCTCATGATGTGAAACGAAAACAGGATAGCAAGCCGCCATCTCGCATAGAGCTAAAGCCTGATATTGCTTTGGCCTTTGAAAAATGGCGACGTGGTTTGAAATGATTGATTGACTCATATTTTCCAATTCCGTTATACTGTTCCTAATTATCTGTTGTGGCTGAGGTGATACCATGTTTAAAAATAGTATTGTACAAGTGACACAAGATTTTGAACGATTCAATGATGAAGAACTTATTGAAATGGTGCATCAAGGTAATACAGATGCGTTGGATTATTTAATTACGAAATACCGTTTGTTAGTAAGAGCAAAGGCTAGATCATATTTTTTAATTGGTGCGGATAAAGAAGATATTGTGCAAGAGGGCATGATTGGTTTATATAAAGCCATTCGTGATTTTAAGGGAGACAAGCTAGCTTCTTTTCGAGCTTTTGCTGAGCTATGTATTACAAGACAAATTATTACGGCTATTAAAACTGCTACAAGACAAAAGCATATACCACTAAATTCTTACGTTTCTTTGGACAAGCCTATTTTTGATGAAGAGTCAGATCGTACATTAATGGACGTGTTAACAGGTGCTATTATGGATGATCCGGAAGAATTAATGATTCATAGAGAAGAGTATGGTTACTTAGAAGAAAAGATGAGTGAGATTTTAAGTGAATTAGAGTTACAAGTGTTAGCTCTTTACTTAGATGGCCGGTCTTATCATGAAATTTCCGCGAAATTAAATCGTCATGTGAAGTCCATTGACAATGCTTTGCAACGAGTAAAGCGTAAATTAGAGCGACATTTAGTGCTTGAAGAAATGTCCTAGCGGTAGCATACCCTTGTTGACATTGACAAATATAGGTGTTAGTCTTGAAAAGACAAAGTGCCGAAAAGGTGATTATATGGCAAAAAAAGTCGTTTTAAATTGTGAAAAATGTGGATCGAGAAATTACACGTTTCCTGCTAAGGAAGGTTCAACTGTACGCCTCGAATTAAAGAAATTTTGCTCACATTGCAATGAACATACAATGCATAAACAAACGCTATAAAATAATTTGTAAATAGACAGATATGATTGATTCGGAGGTCAGGCTAGAATGGGCAAGATTAAAGGCTTTTTCAGCAATGTAATGTCGGAAATGCGCAAAACAAGCTGGCCAAAAAGTAAAGAACTGACGAAATATACAGTCGTTGTAATTTCAACTGTTGTAATTATGGCTTTATTTTTTGTGTTAATTGATTTAGGCATTTCATCATTACTTCGCTGGTACTTAGAGTTATAATTTAGTAAATAGCATGTTAATACTTCTGAAATAGCCCGTCATTACAATAAACGGGTTTTTTCGTTTGTTTTATCTTCATTCAGCGTATGTTTTTATAGCGAAAGCAAAGCGACAGCTACAATTACGCCAAGGTGAAATTGAAGAAGTGAACTGCAATAAAATATTCTTAATATGGTAAGTATGCTACTAGGGATAGTATGAGGGTAGCAATAGATGACTATGCTAGTTTGGGTATATATCATCAGGCTTTCGCTAGGCTATTAGCGGAAGCTATGTTTTTCTAATGGGTAGTTTGTGAAAAGAGTAAAGGATACGCTTAGCATATCGTGATTCATTTTTTCACTTTTATTTGTAAGGGAGGGACGGACGAGGAGTCCTAGTAGTTATGGAGAAAAATTGGTATGTTGTTCATACGTATTCAGGGTATGAGAACCGCGTAAAAGCAAACCTAGAGAAACGTGTAGAAACAATGGGTATGCAGGATAAGATTTTCCGTGTTATTGTGCCTGAACACGAAGAAACAGAAATGAAGGATGGGAAAAAGCGTACAATGATGCGTAAAGTTTTCCCTGGCTATGTTTTAGTAGAGCTAATTATGACAGATGATTCGTGGTACGTTGTACGTAATACACCAGGTGTAACTGGCTTTATAGGTTCATCTGGTGGCGGGGCAAAGCCTACACCTTTATTACCTGAAGAAGCGGATCGTCTACTACAACAAATGGGAATGACTGACAAAGTTGTCGAAGTTGATATTTCTGTTGGGGAAGCGGTAGAAGTATTAGAAGGGCCTTTTGCTCACTTCCAAGGACGTGTTGAAGAAATTGACACTGAAAAAGGAAAAGTGAAAGTTTCTGTTGATATGTTTGGTCGCGAAACAATTATGGAACTAGATTTTGAACAAATACAAAAAATGTAGTTCTAGTAACTAAAGTGTCATACGTCTGATGCGTATGTCGCAGATTTTGTTAATTACTACTTGCTTAAAAAAAATAAAAGTGGTATCATTTCAAGGTCAGACTGTCAGACTTTAGTTTGACGTCTGTAATGATAATTTTAATGTTATCGGCACTTAGCTGACAGACAGATATTGAGTGGGAGGGGCAACCCAATTACCACATCACGGACTTAAGGAGGTGTGTCTCGTGGCTAAAAAAGTTATTAAAGTTGTAAAACTTCAAATCCCTGCTGGTAAAGCAAATCCAGCTCCACCGGTTGGTCCTGCATTAGGTCAAGCGGGTGTGAACATCATGGGATTCTGTAAAGAATTCAATGCGCGTACTGCAGATCAAGCTGGTCTTATTATCCCAGTTGAAATTTCAGTATTCGAAGACCGTTCTTTCACTTTCATTACAAAAACTCCACCTGCAGCAGTTCTACTTAAAGTAGCAGCTGGTATCCAATCTGGATCTGGTGAACCAAACCGTAAAAAAGTGGCAACGGTTAAACGTGATAAAGTTCGCGAAATCGCTGAAACTAAAATGCCAGACCTTAACGCTGCTTCAGTTGAAGCTGCAATGTTAATGGTTGAAGGTACTGCACGAAGCATGGGTATTGTTATCGAAGACTAATCCCATTACTTGATGATGTATTTGTTTTTTGGAAGGTTGCGGAGTTTCTTTGTGAACGCGCAACCTTTATTCGTGGGAGGTAAAATCCGCTATAACCACAATCAAGGAGGAATTATATAATGGCTAAAAAAGGTAAAAAACTGCAAGATGCAGCAAAATTAATCGACCGTAACGCAGTATACGGCGCACAAGAAGCAATCGAACTTGCTCAAAAAACTAGCTCAGTGAACTTCGACGCTACTGTAGAAGTTGCTTTCCGTCTAGGAATCGATACTCGTAAAAATGACCAACAAATCCGTGGTGCAGTAGTGTTACCAAACGGTACTGGTAAAACTCAACGCGTATTAGTATTCGCTAAAGGTGAAAAACTTAAAGAAGCTGAAGCAGCTGGTGCTGACTATGTAGGCGATGCAGAATACATCCAAAAAATCCAACAAGGTTGGTTCGATTTCGATGTAATCGTTGCAACTCCTGACATGATGGGTGAAGTTGGTAAACTTGGTCGTGTATTAGGACCTAAAGGTTTAATGCCAAACCCTAAAACTGGTACAGTTACTTTCGACGTAACAAAAGCTATCGAAGAAATTAAAGCTGGTAAAGTAGAATACCGTGCTGATAAAGCTGGTATCATCCACGCTCCTATCGGTAAAGTTTCTTTCTCTGCAGAAAAATTAGTAGAAAACTTCTTAACTGTATTTGACGTAGTGCAAAAAGCAAAACCTGCTGCAGCTAAAGGTACTTACATGAAATCTGTAAACGTTACAACTACAATGGGTCCAGCTATTAAAATCGACGCTTCAAACGTAGTAGTAAAATAATAAAAGATTTTACACAAATCTATTGACGGTGCTATATATCCATGATATTATAGTTGCTGTTGTGAATCATCCATTTGTACCGTAGACAGTAGGAGTGACTTGTCACTTAATGATCCTACCGAGGACATCGGAATTCGGATTCTTATTTAAAGATGATGACTTTCAGCCTCTGCGTCTAATTGACCCAGAGGCTTTACTTTTGTCGGTATAAATGACCCATTCTAATAGGAGGTGTCATCATGAGCAAAGCAATCGAAAACAAACAAGTACAAGTTCAAGAGATTACTGAAAAATTCCAAAACGCTGCTTCTGTAGTAGTTGTGGATTACCGTGGTCTTAACGTTGCACAAGTGACTGAGCTTCGTAAACAACTTCGTGAAGCTGGCGTTGAGTTCAAAGTTTACAAAAACACTTTAACTCGTCGTGCTACTGAAGCTGTTGGCCTTGAAGGAATCAATGACGTATTAGTTGGTCCTAACGCAATTGCGTTCTCAAATGAAGATGTTGTAGCTCCTGCTAAAATCATCAACGAGTTCGCTAAGAAAAATGAAGCTTTAGAAATTAAAGCAGGTATTATTGAAGGTACAATCTCTTCTGTTGAAGATGTTAAAGCACTTGCAGAACTTCCATCACGCGAAGGTCTTCTTTCTATGCTTTTATCTGTACTTCAAGCTCCAGTGCGCAACTTCGCACTTGCAACAAAAGCTGTTGCAGAACAAAAAGAAGAACAAGGCGCGTAATTTTATACGCACTATAACTTCTGCGGCCTGACCGCAACAATAAAACATTATCCAATTAGGAGGAAATTATAATGAATAAAGAGCAAATCTTAGAAGCTATCAAAGCTATGACAGTTCTTGAATTAAACGATTTAGTAAAAGCTATCGAAGAAGAATTCGGTGTAACAGCTGCTGCTCCTGTAGCAGTAGTAGGTGGTGCTGCTGCTGGCGCTGCTGAAGAAAAAACTGAGTTTGACGTAGTATTAGCATCTGCTGGTGCAGAAAAAATTAAAGTAATCAAAGTGGTTCGTGAAATCACTGGTTTAGGTCTTAAAGAAGCTAAAGAAGTAGTAGATAACGCTCCTAAAGCTCTTAAAGAAGGCATTTCTAAAGATGAAGCTGAACAAATCAAAGCTAAACTTGAAGAAGTTGGCGCATCTGTAGAAGTTAAGTAATCTCGCGTTACTTTTAAACAAGAGGAAAGCTCGTCATTGTGGCGGGCTTTTTTCTTCATTCTGAGGAGGCGTGAAAATGTCTGATCATTATTATACAAGTAAGCCTCAAACTGAGAGTAAACCTCGTCATTGGACCTTCAAATTATTAGGTCATACGTTTTCTTTTGAAACGGACGCAGGTGTATTTAGTAAAAGCGAAGTAGATTTTGGATCCCGTGTTTTGATAGATGCTTTTCAAATGCCTGATATTGATGGTGCAATTTTGGATGTGGGTTGTGGCTACGGACCGATAGGATTATCCATTGCCAAAACAAACCCGGATCGTACCGTTTTGATGATGGATATTAATGAACGTGCAGTTACGCTTTCGCAAAAAAATGCGCAAGGAAACGGAGTTCAAAATGTACGAATATTTGTGAGTGACGGACTATCGATGGTCGACGAAAATGTAAAAGCTGCAGCTATATTAACCAATCCTCCAATTCGTGCGGGAAAGGATACAGTTTTCCGTTTTTACGATGGTGCTTACGACAAGTTAGCGACATCTGGTGAGCTGTGGGTAGTGATACAGAAGAAGCAAGGTGCACCATCAACGGTAAGTTACTTAGAGGAAAAATTTTCAGAAGTCGATGTTGTAGAGAAGAAAAAAGGGTACTGGATAGTACGTGCAAAAAAATAAGTGAAATATGTATAAAATATTGACTTGACAAATCGGCTATGATAACATGATACAATGCAAAAATATTATTTTGAGGTCGTGTGCCCTTTTGTATATGATTGTTTTAATGTGGGTATACTTGCCAAGATAAGTTTAGTTAACCGAAAATGAGATCTTTTTGAAGACTCGTTTTCTTTTTGTCTTTCGAAATCATACACTATTTGTATGATTTTGCAAAGACCTAATATCGCTTTATTGAGGGGTGAATGAGTTGACAGGTCAACTAGTTCAGTATGGACAACACCGCCAGCGTAGAAGCTTTGCGCGTATTAAAGAGGTGCTTGAGCTTCCAAATCTGATTGAGATTCAAACGGCGTCTTACGAGTGGTTCCTTGAAGAAGGTTTACGTGAAATGTTCCGTGACATTTCGCCGATCGAGGACTTTACAGGCAATCTTTCATTAGAATTTATCGATTATTCATTAGGTGATCCTAAGTATGATGTCGATGAGTGTAAAGAGCGAGATGTTACTTACGCAGCTCCTTTACGTGTGAAAGTACGTCTTTACAACAAAGAAACAGACGAAGTGAAAGAACAAGATGTCTTCATGGGTGACTTCCCATTAATGACAGAGACAGGTACGTTCATTATCAATGGTGCTGAACGTGTTATCGTTTCACAATTAGTTCGTTCACCGAGTGTGTATTTCCATGATAAAACTGATAAAAACGGTAAAAAAGGTTTTGGAGCTACAGTTATTCCGAACCGCGGTGCATGGTTAGAATATGAAACTGACGCGAAAGACGTAGTATATGTACGTATTGATCGTACGCGTAAGCTTCCAGCAACAGTGCTACTTCGTGCATTAGGTTTCGGTTCAGACCAAGAAATTATCGATATTATCGGTGACAACGAGTATTTACGTAACACGTTAGAAAAGGATAACTCTGAAAGTACAGAAAAAGCACTTTTAGAAATCTATGAACGTTTACGTCCAGGTGAGCCACCAACAGTTGAAAGTGCGAAGAGCTTATTATACTCTCGTTTCTTTGATGCGAAACGCTATGATTTAGCGAATGTTGGTCGCTACAAAATGAATAAAAAGCTTCATATCAAAAATCGTTTATTTAACCAAACGATTGCTGAAACGCTTGTAGACCCAGAAACAGGCGAAATTTTAGTAGAGAAAGGTACAGTTCTTGACCGTCGTACTTTAGATAAAATCTTACCGTATCTAGAAGATTCATCAAAAGCAATCGGTTACCGCACTTTATCACAAGTAGGTGGAGTGCTTGAGGATGATGTAACAATTCAGTCTATTAAAATTTATGCACCAAAAGATGAAGCGCAAAAAGAAATCAATATTATTAGTAATGCATACATCGATGAAGAAGTGAAGAATATTACACCTGCTGACGTATTATCTTCAGTAAGTTATTTCTTCAACTTACTTTACCAAGTAGGGGCAACAGATGATATCGACCACTTAGGTAACCGTCGTCTACGCTCTGTTGGTGAGCTGTTACAAAACCAATTCCGTATCGGTTTATCTCGTATGGAACGTGTAGTACGTGAGCGTATGTCTATTAACGATACAGCTGCTATCGTACCACAACAATTAATTAATATTCGTCCAGTAATTGCGTCAATTAAAGAGTTCTTCGGTAGCTCTCAGTTATCACAATTCATGGACCAAACAAACCCATTGGCAGAATTAACACATAAACGTCGTCTTTCTGCATTAGGGCCTGGTGGTTTAACACGTGAGCGTGCAGGTTTCGAAGTACGTGACGTTCACTATTCTCACTATGGTCGTATGTGTCCTATCGAGACACCAGAGGGTCCAAACATTGGTTTAATCAACTCATTATCTTCATTTGCCAAAGTAAATAAATTTGGATTCATTGAAACACCTTATCGTCGTATTGACCATGAGACAGGTAGAGTAACGGATCAAATTGATTATTTAACAGCTGACGAAGAAGATAACTACTATGTAGCACAAGCGAACTCACTGTTAAATCCTGATGGTTCATTTGCTAAAGAAGAGGTAGTAGGTCGTTTCCGTGGGGATAATACAGTATTCAATAAAGCACAAATGGACTACATGGACGTTTCACCTAAACAAGTAGTTTCGGCTGCGACTGCATGTATCCCGTTCTTAGAGAACGATGACTCGAACCGTGCACTTATGGGTGCCAACATGCAACGTCAAGCAGTTCCTCTTCTTAACCCAGAAGCACCATTCGTTGGTACTGGTATGGAACACGTTGATGCGCGTGACTCTGGTGCGGCTGTAGTAGCGAAATATGATGGTATTGTTGAGCATGTAGAAGCTCGCTCTATCCATGTTCGCCGAATTGAAGTCGTTGATGGTAAAGAAGTTAAAGGCGATTTAACAAAATATAAATTACAAAAATTCATTCGTTCTAACCAAGGTACTTCATACAACCAACGTCCACTTGTAAAAGTTGGCGAACGTGTGAAACCTCGTGACATTTTAGCAGATGGTCCATCTATGGAAAATGGTGAACTTGCTCTTGGTCGTAACGTACTTGTTGCGTTCATGACTTGGAACGGCTTTAACTATGAGGATGCTGTTATCATGAGCGAACGCCTTGTAAAAGACGATGTTTATACATCTGTTCATATTGAAGAATATGAATCAGAGTCTCGTGATACAAAATTAGGACCTGAAGAAATCACTCGCGATATTCCAAACGTTGGGGAAGATGCACTTCGTAACTTAGACGAACGTGGTATCATCCGCATCGGTGCAGAAGTACGTGACGGTGACATTCTTGTAGGTAAAGTAACACCTAAAGGAGTTACAGAATTAACTGCTGAAGAACGTCTATTACATGCTATCTTCGGTGAAAAAGCTCGTGAAGTTCGTGATACTTCATTACGTGTACCACACGGTGCTGGCGGTATTATTCTTGACGTGAAAGTATTTAACCGTGAAGATGGCGATGAATTACCACCAGGTGTTAACCAATTAGTTCGTGCTTACATTGTTCAAAAGCGTAAAATTCGCGTTGGGGACAAAATGGCCGGACGTCATGGTAACAAAGGGGTTATCTCTCGTATCTTACCGGAAGAGGATATGCCATTCATGCCAGACGGAACTCCTGTCGATATCATGTTAAACCCACTTGGCGTACCTTCTCGTATGAACATCGGACAAGTTTTAGAGCTACACTTAGGTATGGCTTCTCGTTACTTAGGTATTCATATGGCAACTCCAGTATTTGATGGTGCCAACGAGGAAGACGTTTGGGAAACGATGGAAGAAGCAGGTATGAACCGTGATGGTAAAACAATCCTGTATGATGGACGTTCAGGTGAACCATTTGATAACCGCGTATCAGTAGGGATCATGTACATGATCAAACTTGCTCACATGGTTGATGATAAACTTCACGCACGTTCAACTGGTCCTTACTCACTTGTTACACAACAACCACTTGGTGGTAAAGCACAGTTCGGTGGACAACGTTTTGGTGAGATGGAGGTATGGGCACTTGAAGCATACGGTGCTGCTTACACACTTCAAGAAATCTTAACAGTTAAATCCGACGACGTTGTTGGTCGTGTGAAAACATACGAAGCAATTGTTAAAGGTGAAAGTGTACCTGAGCCAGGCGTTCCTGAATCATTCAAAGTATTGATTAAAGAACTTCAATCTCTTGGTATGGATGTGAAGATGTTAACAGTCAATGATGAAGAGGTAGAGCTTCGCGACTTAGACGAGGAAGATGAACTTCAACCAGCTGATGCTCTTAACATTGCACCACAGCAAGATAAAGAAGAAGAGCCAGTAGAGTCTTTTGAATAATGGATAACCGAAATTCACAGCTTTTGTGAATAAGGTCAAACTTATTTTTCAAACTAGCCGGGCAGGATTTAACGCCCTGCCCGGCTTTTTCAATAAATCATTCTATTTTTAATCCGTTGTTAAAGAGGTATTTCTTTACAAACGATTATCGAGCTGCGTAAAAGAGTCTTTATAAAGACCTATACTAGAGGGAGGTAGGCTCCTTGATAGACGTTAATGAATTTGAATATATGAAAATTGGTTTAGCTTCTCCTGACAAGATCCGTTCTTGGTCATACGGTGAAGTTAAAAAACCTGAAACAATTAACTATCGTACTTTAAAACCAGAAAAAGATGGTTTATTCTGTGAGCGTATTTTCGGTCCAACTAAGGACTGGGAGTGTCATTGTGGTAAATACAAACGTGTACGCTATAAAGGCGTAGTTTGTGATCGTTGTGGAGTTGAAGTAACACGCGCTAAAGTTCGTCGTGAACGTATGGGTCACATCGAATTAGCAGCACCAGTATCTCATATCTGGTACTTCAAAGGTATTCCTAGCCGTATGGGTCTTATTTTAGATATGTCCCCACGTGCACTAGAAGAAGTAATTTACTTTGCTTCTTACGTTGTAATCGAGCCAGGTGCTACAAACTTAGAAAGTAAACAACTACTTTCTGAAAAAGAGTACCGTGCATATCGCGAAAAATTCGGCAACACTTTCGAAGCATCTATGGGTGCGGAAGCGATTAAAAGATTATTAGGCAAAATTGATCTTGAAGATGAAACTCAATCTTTAAAAGAAGAGTTAAAATCAGCACAAGGTCAACGTCGTACACGTGCCATTAAACGTCTTGAAGTTGTTGAATCATTCCGTAACTCAGGTAACTCTCCTGAATGGATGATTTTAGATGTACTACCGGTTATTCCACCAGAGCTTCGTCCGATGGTGCAATTAGATGGTGGCCGTTTCGCAACTTCTGACTTAAACGATTTATATCGTCGTGTAATCAACCGTAATAACCGTTTAAAACGTTTACTAGACCTTGGTGCTCCAAGTATCATCGTACAAAACGAAAAACGTATGTTACAAGAAGCTGTTGATGCATTAATTGATAACGGTCGTCGTGGTCGTCCTGTAACAGGTCCTGGTAACCGTCCATTAAAATCACTTTCACATATGCTGAAAGGTAAACAAGGTCGTTTCCGTCAAAACTTACTTGGTAAACGTGTTGACTACTCAGGTCGTTCGGTTATCGTAGTAGGTCCAAACTTAAAAATGTACCAATGTGGTCTACCGAAAGAAATGGCAATTGAGCTGTTCAAGCCTTTCGTGATGAAAGAGTTAGTAGAACGCGGTCTTGCGCATAATATTAAATCTGCTAAACGTAAAATCGAGCGTTTAAACAACGACGTATGGGACGTTTTAGAAGATGTAATTCGTGAGCATCCAGTATTACTTAACCGTGCACCAACGCTTCACCGTCTTGGTATTCAGGCCTTTGAACCAACATTAGTTGAAGGTCGTGCTATTCGTCTTCACCCATTAGTATGTACAGCTTATAACGCTGACTTCGATGGTGACCAAATGGCGGTTCACGTACCATTATCAGCAGAAGCACAAGCAGAAGCTCGTCTTCTAATGCTTGCAGCACAAAATATCCTGAACCCGAAAGACGGTAAACCAGTTGTAACACCATCTCAAGATATGGTATTAGGAAACTACTACTTAACACTTGAGCGTGAAGCAGCTCGCGGCGAAGGAACAATTTTCTATGGACCAAACGAAGTATTAATTGCATATGACACAGGTCATGTTCATTTGCATACTCGTATTGCGATTAAAGCAAGCTCGTTAAACAACCCAACATTCACTGAAGAACAAAATAATATGTTCCTATTAACGACTGTTGGTAAAGTAATCTTTAATGAAATTTTACCAAAATCATTCCCATTCATTAACGAGCCAACTGATTTCAACTTAGAGCAAGAAACACCAGACAAATACTTTGTTAACTTAACAATTGATGAAGAAACGTTAAAAGAGCTTGAGGCAGATGCTACTTATAATGGGCTTGATGAAAAAGGTAAAGTTGAAGCACAACGTACAGCTGTACTTCGCAAACATTTTGCATCAGTACCAGTTGTAAACCCATTCCGTAAAAAATTCTTAGGTAATATCATTGCTGAAGTATTTAAACGTTTCCACATCACTGAAACATCTAAAATGCTTGACCGCATGAAGAACCTAGGATTCAAATATTCAACACGTGCTGGTATCACTGTAGGTGTATCTGACATCGTCGTATTACCAGATAAAGGCGAAATTTTAGCGGTAGCTCAAGAAAAAGTAGATAAAGTTCAAGCGCAATTCCGTCGTGGTTTCATCACGGAAGATGAGCGTTATGATCGCGTTATCTCAAGCTGGAGTGCTGCGAAAGATGAAATTCAAGCTAAGCTGATGAAGTCGCTTGAGAAAACAAACCCAATCTTTATGATGTCTGACTCAGGTGCCCGTGGTAACGCATCTAACTTTACACAGTTAGCTGGTATGCGTGGTCTGATGGCCAACCCGGCTGGTCGTATCATCGAACTTCCAATTAAATCTTCATTCCGTGAAGGTTTAACGGTATTAGAGTACTTCATCTCAACTCACGGTGCTCGTAAAGGTCTTGCCGATACAGCCCTAAAAACTGCCGATTCAGGTTACTTAACACGTCGTCTTGTTGACGTTGCACAAGATGTTATCGTTCGTGAGGATGACTGTGGAACTGACCGCGGTTTAACAATCGGTGCGTTAATGGAAGGCACAGAGCTAATTGAAGCGTTAGATGAACGTATTATCGGTCGTCATACGAAGAAAACAATCTTGCATCCAGAAACAGGCGAAGTAATTTTAGAAAAAGACGGTTTAATCGACCAAGATATCGCTCGTACAGTTATCGAGCTTGGTATCGAGGAAGTAACAATCCGTTCAGCATTCACATGTAATACAAAACATGGCGTATGTAAAAAATGTTACGGCATGAACTTAGCAACAGGTGAAGAGGTTGAAGTTGGAGAAGCAGTTGGTATTATTGCGGCTCAATCAATCGGTGAACCAGGTACACAGTTAACAATGCGTACATTCCATACAGGTGGGGTTGCCGGGGATGATATTACACAAGGTCTTCCACGTATCCAAGAGATTTTTGAAGCACGTAATCCTAAAGGTCAATCAGTTATTTCTGATATCGCAGGTACTGTTTCAGACATCACTGAAATCCGTGAAGGTCTAAAAGAAATTACAATTGAAGGTGACGTAGAAACTCGTAAATACCCAGCACCTTACAATGCTCGTCTGAAAGTACAAGAAGGCGACTTTGTAGAACGCGGTCAAGTATTAACAGAAGGTTCTATCGATCCAAAACAATTGTTAAAAGTTAAAGACGTTTCAACAGTTCAAGAGTACCTGTTAAAAGAAGTACAAAAAGTATACCGTATGCAAGGGGTAGAAATTGGAGATAAACATATCGAGGTAATGGTTCGCCAAATGCTTCGTAAAGTACGTGTAATTGAAGCTGGTGATACAGAATTATTACCAGGCTCATTACTAGATATCCACCAATTCTCAGAAGCAAATGCAGATGCTGTGTTAAATGGCAAAAACCCTGCAACTTGTCGTCCTGTCATTCTTGGTATTACAAAAGCTTCTCTTGAAACAGAATCATTCTTATCTGCTGCATCATTCCAAGAAACAACACGCGTGTTGACAGATGCAGCCATTAAAGGTAAACGTGACGAGCTTCTAGGATTAAAAGAGAACGTAATTATCGGTAAACTTGTTCCTGCAGGTACTGGTATGCAACGTTATCGTCAAATCCGTATCGAAAAAGATGAGCTTGACACAGATGAGCTAATTTCTGCTGAATAATCATTAAATAAGTGCCGGAGAGATGTTTTTTCATCATCTCTTCGGGCTTTTTAAAGAATATTAGTTGACAGTCGAAATTGGTAATGATAATATATTGAAGGTTGATAGTTAACTGTTCTGTACTTTGGAGGATATGAAAATGTCTTATGATAGAGTAAGGGCAAGTCAAACAATCATAGGTACAAAGCAAGCAGTAAAAGCAATGCGCGATGGTTCAGTGAAAGAACTTTTTGTGGCACTTGACGCAGACAATTGGGTAACCGATTTGGCCATTACTTTCGCGAGAGAAATCGGTGTGCCAGTTATTCTTGTTGAGTCCAAAAAGGAACTGGGCAAGACCTGTGGAATCCACGTTGGAGCAGCGGTTGTTGCTATTGCTGTAGAGTAGTTTTTGTGTATAAAACACAAAGACTTTGTTTTTACCCAAAAAATGAACCACCTGGATGTGTGGTATTAACAAGGAATAAATGAAGGGAGGAAATACCGATGCCTACAATTAACCAATTAGTACGTAAGCCTCGTCAATCTAAAAGCACGAAATCAAAATCACCAGCGTTAAACAAAGGATATAACTCATTTAAAAAATCTTTAACTGATGTTAAATCTCCACAAAAACGTGGTGTTTGTACTCGTGTAGGTACAATGACACCTCGTAAACCAAACTCAGCGTTACGTAAATACGCTCGTGTTCGTTTAACTAACCAAATTGAGGTTACAGCTTATATCCCAGGTGAAGGCCACAACTTACAAGAGCACAGTGTTGTTCTTATCCGTGGCGGACGCGTAAAAGACTTAGCGGGTGTTCGTTACCATATCGTACGTGGAGCTCTTGATACAGCTGGTGTAAACGGTCGTTTACAATCACGTTCTAAATACGGAACAAAACGCCCTAAAGAAAAAAAATAATATAACACTATATAGTGTTTCTAAATAATGAGCCTCATGTAGGTGTGACAAATTTCAAATCTTGCTAGCAGATTTGAAATTTGAGTAACAACTACGATAAGGCAACTTTATAAAATAAATCGATATCTATTCGAAAGGAGGAAAACACATGCCTCGTAAAGGTCCTGTTTCCAAACGTGACGTGTTACCAGATCCAATTTATAATTCAAAACTAGTAACTCGTTTAATCAATAAAATGATGGTTGATGGTAAAAGAGGTACTTCTCAAAAGATTTTATACGGTGCGTTCGAATTAGTTAAAGAACGTTCTGGTGAAAATCCAATTGAAGTATTCGAAGCTGCTCTAAACAACGTAATGCCAGTTCTTGAAGTACGTGCTCGCCGTGTTGGTGGTTCTAACTACCAAGTACCAGTTGAAGTACGTCCAGAACGTCGTACAACTTTAGGTCTTCGTTACCTAGTTAACTATTCTCGTCTTCGTGGTGAAAAAACTATGGAAGAGCGTTTAGCTAACGAAATCCTAGATGCTTCAAACAACACTGGTGCATCAGTTAAGAAACGTGAAGATATGCACAAAATGGCAGAAGCGAACAAAGCATTCGCTCACTACCGTTGGTAATTTAACCTATGTGTTAGTTAACTGGCTAACACAAGGTCTTTTATACAGTCTTTACCCCAATATGGAAGGAGAAATTTCCTATGAAACGCGAATTCTCACTTGAGAATACTCGTAATATTGGGATCATGGCTCACATTGATGCTGGTAAAACAACAACAACTGAGCGTATCCTTTATTACACTGGTAAGATTCACAAAATCGGTGAAACTCATGAAGGCGCTTCTCAAATGGACTGGATGGAGCAAGAGCAAGAACGTGGTATTACAATCACTTCTGCTGCAACAACAGCCCAATGGGCAGGTCACCGTGTAAACATCATCGATACTCCTGGACACGTAGACTTCACTGTAGAAGTAGAACGTTCATTACGCGTACTTGACGGTGCTGTAACAGTACTAGATGCTCAATCTGGTGTTGAGCCTCAAACTGAAACTGTATGGCGTCAAGCTACAACATACGGTGTTCCACGTATTGTATTCATTAACAAAATGGATAAAACAGGAGCAGATTTCTTATATTCTGTAGGAACTCTACATGAGCGTTTACAAGCAAACGCTCACCCTGTCCAATTACCTATCGGAGCTGAAGATGAGTTCTCTGCAATCATCGACTTAGTTGAAATGAAAGCTACTTTCTACGGCGACGAAAAAGGTACAGCAGTAACTGAAGGAGAAATTCCTGCAGAATACCGCGAACAAGCTGAAGAATACCGTGAAAAATTAATCGACGCTGTTGCAAGTGTTGATGAAGATATCATGGAAAAATATTTAGAAGGCGAAGAAATTACTGTTGCTGAACTTAAAGCGGCTATCCGTCGTGCTACGATCGCAGTAGAATTCTACCCAGTAATCTGTGGTACAGCATTCAAACACAAAGGTGTACGCCCAATGTTAAATGCAGTTATCGATTACTTACCATCTCCAGTTGATGTACCAGCAATCAAAGGTACTTCAGTTGATGGTGACGAAGAGTTAGAACGTAAATCTTCTGATGATGAGCCATTCTCAGCTCTTGCATTCAAAGTTATGACTGACCCATTCGTAGGTAAATTAACTTTCTTCCGTGTGTACTCTGGAACATTAGATTCAGGTTCATACGTACAAAACTCTTCTAAAGGTAAACGTGAGCGTGTAGGTCGTATCCTACAAATGCACGCTAACTCTCGTGAAGAGATTTCTAAAGTATTCGCTGGGGACATCGCAGCAGCAGTAGGTCTTAAAGATACTACTACTGGTGATACTCTATGTGACGAGAAAAACCTAGTTATTCTTGAATCAATGGAGTTCCCTGAGCCAGTAATTTCTCTTTCTGTAGAACCAAAATCAAAAGCTGACCAAGATAAAATGGGGCAAGCTTTACAAAAACTTCAAGAAGAGGATCCAACTTTCCGTGCTCACACTGACACAGAAACTGGACAAACAATCATCTCAGGTATGGGTGAGCTTCACCTTGATATCTTAGTTGACCGTATGCGCCGTGAATTTAAAGTAGAAGCTAACGTAGGTGCTCCAATGGTATCTTACCGTGAAACATTCCGTGGCTCTGCAAAAGTTCAAGGTAAATTCACTCGCCAATCTGGTGGTCGTGGACAATACGGAGACGTAACGATTGAGTTCTCTCCAAATGAAGAAGGTAAAGGCTTTGAATTCGAAAACGCTATCGTTGGTGGTGTAGTACCTCGTGAATACATTCCTGCAGTAGAAGCTGGTCTTCGTGACTCTCTTGACCGCGGTGTAGTAGCTGGTTACCCACTAATCGACATTAAAGCGAAATTAGTATTCGGTTCTTACCATGACGTTGACTCGAATGAGATGGCGTTCAAAATTGCTGCATCTATGGCTCTTAAAGAAGCTGCTAAACAATGTGATGCAGTTATCTTAGAACCAATGATGAAAGTAGAAGTTGTAATTCCAGAAGAATACCTTGGTGATATCATGGGTAACATTACTTCTCGTCGCGGACGCGTTGAGGGTATGGAAGCTCGCGGTAACTCACAAGTTGTTCGTGCAATGGTTCCTTTATCGGAAATGTTTGGTTATGCAACAACTCTTCGTTCAGCAACACAAGGTCGTGGTGTATTCTCAATGACATTTGATCATTATGAAGAAGTACCAAAATCAATCGCTGCTGAAATCATCAAAAAAAATAAAGGTGAATAATTGAAATTTCATCTTGCATAAAGTATAACTAATTTGTAAGCTATGATTGTGGTATGGTGGATGGGCCCGTTCGCCATCAGCAATCATTCTATAAATTCAAAAAAAATATAAACATATAATTTTGAGGAGGCAATCTCTAATGGCTAAAGAAAAATTTGACCGTTCAAAAACGCATGCTAACATTGGTACAATCGGACACGTTGACCATGGTAAAACTACTTTAACTGCTGCAATCGCTACAGTTCTTTCTAAAAAAATGGGTGGTACAGCTAAATCTTACGCTGACATCGATAACGCTCCAGAAGAAAAAGAGCGTGGTATCACAATCAATACTTCTCACGTAGAATACGAAACAGCTACTCGTCACTATGCACACGTTGACTGCCCAGGACACGCTGACTATGTTAAAAACATGATCACTGGTGCTGCACAAATGGACGGCGGTATCTTAGTAGTATCTGCTGCTGATGGCCCAATGCCACAAACTCGTGAACACATCCTTTTATCTCGTCAAGTAGGTGTTCCATACTTAGTAGTATTCATGAACAAATGTGATATGGTTGACGACGAAGAATTATTAGAATTAGTAGAAATGGAAATCCGTGACCTACTATCTGAATATGACTTCCCAGGTGACGATCTTCCTGTAATCAAAGGTTCTGCTCTTAAAGCTCTTGAAGGCGAAGCAGAATGGGAAGAAAAAATCGTTGAATTAATGGACGCTGTAGATGCTTACATCCCAACTCCAGAACGTCAAACTGACAAACCATTCATGATGCCAGTTGAGGACGTATTCTCAATCACTGGTCGTGGTACAGTTGCAACTGGCCGTGTTGAACGTGGTCAAGTTAAAGTTGGTGACGTAGTTGATATCATCGGTATCGCTGAAGAAGCTAAATCTACAACTGTAACTGGTGTAGAAATGTTCCGTAAATTATTAGACTATGCTGAAGCTGGTGACAACATCGGTGCTTTACTTCGTGGTGTAGCTCGTGAAGAAATCCAACGTGGTCAAGTATTAGCTAAACCAGGCTCAATCACTCCACACACTAACTTCAAAGCTGAAGTTTACGTTTTATCAAAAGAAGAGGGTGGCCGTCATACTCCATTCTTCTCTAACTACCGTCCTCAGTTCTACTTCCGTACAACTGACGTAACAGGTATCTGTAACTTACCAGAAGGCGTTGAAATGGTAATGCCTGGTGATAACATCGAAATGACAGTAGAACTTATCGCTCCAATCGCTCTTGAAGAAGGTACTAAATTCTCTATCCGTGAGGGTGGCCGTACTGTAGGCGCTGGCGTAGTTGCTTCTATCCAAAAATAATTTTAGCGCAAGCTAATTTTTCAAAACCAATCTGTAGGGACGCTTACAGATTGGTTTTTTATGTTAAAATAAATAAAGAACATTGGATAATCTTATTTAAATTAGATTATTTTATGTATACATAATAGGTGAAATACCAAAAAAAGCAGAAATAACTCAACGCGCTAAATGTAAGAATAAAATTTTTCTATACGATGTAGCCGGAAATGAAAGTGAGTGCCAGAGATTAAAATTTTTGGCTCATCACCATAAGTTGTGGATGCTATTTGTTGGAACGTATGCTAAATATGCTGATTGAAGTGGAGACTGGACGCCCCTAGGAAAGCGCCCAGTCGGAACGGAAATCAATCCCACGTTATGGTGTGAAACTATTTAATACATATAAACATTTCATGGAAGGAGAATTTGCAAATGGAGATGAAAATATTGCTGATAGAAGATGATCCATCAATTTTTGAAATGATTCAGACGCGTTTTGCACAATGGACTCTTCAAGTTGTTGGTCCGAAAGATTTCCAAAAGGTGATGGATGATTTTATTGAGGAAAAGCCACAGCTTGTATTGATTGACATTCAGCTACCAGCCTATGATGGCTTTCATTGGTGTCGTGAAATTCGGCATATTTCAAAGGTGCCAATTCTCTTTCTATCGTCACGGGACCATCCAATGGATATGGTGATGGCAATGCAAATGGGCGCTGATGATTTCATACAGAAACCCTTCAATATGGACGTACTACTTGCAAAGGTACAGGCCATCTTACGTCGTACATATGATTATGTAGAAGAGTCGATGGATGTCACACGTTTTAACGGTGCAGTTATTGACTATGCACGAAGTGAAATTATGTTTGAAGGACAGCTTGTTTCCTTAACTAAGAATGAGCTTTTTATTTTACGTATTTTAGTGGAGAAGTCTAATCAAATTGTTTCTAGAGATGATTTAATGAGAAAGTTATGGGACGATGAGCGTTTTGTTAATGATAATACCTTATCTGTAAACGTAAATAGATTACGTGCAAAGCTTGAGGATATTGGTTTACAGGATGTTATTTTAACAAAAAAGGGACTTGGTTATATGGCAGTAACGCAGGGGACGTGAGTGAAAATGCTACTTTTATTTTTAAAAGAACGCCTTGCATGGATAGGCTTTTTTGTATTTACAATTGTTATTCTTAACGTTTTATTTACTTTAGATGCTGGGTTAATTGGAGTTTCAATTGGATACGTGAATGTTTGTTTGCTTGTTAGTTTTATAGCTTTTCTTATTTGGCGATATGTAGTTGAAGTAGGGCAGTTAAAGGATTTCCTAGGAAATGTAGACAGCCAGCTTGATGACACACACAGTAGAAACTTAGCGTTATCACCTTTTCAAGCTGCATATTTTACAAAGATTGAAGATGTCTTTAACGATAAGGATACGGAGTTAAATCAAGCAAAAGTACAGCTACAGGAATATACAGATGAGCTCTTGGCCTGGGTTCATGAAGTAAAAGCACCATTAACTTCAATTAATTTAATGTTAGATCATATAGAAGATTTGACATTACGTCGTAAATTAGAAGCTGAGTGGTTAAGACTACATTTATTGGTTGATCAGCAGCTACATCAAACACGTTTTTCTTCGATTGAAAAAGATAATTATATGGCAGTCATCGAGCTAAGAACGGTTGTCTATAAGGAAATAAGAGCTATGCAAGCATGGTGTATTGAAAAAGGTATCGGTTTTGATGTTGGTGAGTTAACGGAGACAGTGCTGACGGATGGTAAATGGCTAGCTTTTATCGTTCGACAAATTTTATCCAACGCGATTAAATATAGTCCTGCAAATTCGGAAGTGTTGATATTTACGGAGGTAGATCCGATGGGCGCAACTTTATTACATATAAAAGATGCAGGTATTGGTATTAGTAAGGAGGATTTGCCTCGAATTTTTCAAAAGTCGTATACTGGAACAGCTGGAAGGGAATCTGCACAGTCAACAGGCATGGGTTTGTATTTAGCTCATAATGTAGCTCAGAAGATAGGTGTTCGTATTAGTGTACAATCAATTGTAGATGAAGGCTCAATATTTACCTTACGTTTTCCGTTACAAAATGAATATGTCAAACTAACAGGTAGATGACGAAATTGTCACCTACCTTTTTATATTGTCATGTAAAACGCACGAATTGACGAAGGAGACAGGGTACACTTGATATAAAGAAAGGGGCGTTTACAAGTGGCAGTTTTAATTGGTCGTAAAGTAAAAAAAGTATATGGAAAAAAATCAACAGCTCAAGAGGTTTTAAAGGGCATTGATTTAGAAGTGAATAAAGGTGAATTTGTCGGTATTATGGGACCATCAGGCTCAGGAAAAACAACACTTTTAAACGTTTTGTGTTCAATTGACTTTGCAACAGAAGGTGTCATTGAAATAAATGGTCAAAACCTACGTGGTATGAAGGAGAAGGCGCTGGCTAATTTCCGCCGTGAGCAATTAGGATTCGTATTCCAAGATTATAATTTATTAGATACGTTAACAGTAAAAGAAAATATTCTATTACCATTAGCTATTGGAAAGTTACCGAAGGCTGTTGCGGAGAGTCGTTTAAATGAACTTACACACTTATTAGGTATTACCGATATTTTAAATAAATACCCAAACGAAATATCAGGTGGTCAAAAGCAACGTACATCGGCAGCTCGTGCACTTATTACAAATCCATCGCTTGTATTTGCTGATGAGCCTACAGGCGCACTTGATTCAAAATCGGCTACTGCACTTTTAAAAAACCTACAAAGTATTAATGAGACAAAAAAAGCAACGATTATGATGGTTACGCATGATGCGGTGGCTGCAAGTTTTTGTACACGCGTATTATTTTTAAAGGACGGACTCATTTATAGTGAGCTATATAAAGGGGATAAAACGAGACAGGCATTTTTCCAAGAGATCATGCATACGCAAAGTGTGCTAGGTGGTGACGGTTATGAGTCTTAGTAAACTCGTGTTACGCAGCATGAAGAAAAATATGAAGCACTATTATTTATATTTCTTCGCACTTATTTTTAGTGTTACTTTATATTTTTCCTTTGTGACATTGCAAAATAACCCTGAGGTGCTAGCTACTGTACAGAAGAGCGGTACAGCCACAGCGGGCTTTGAAGCAGCAACATATATGTTGTACTTTATTATTTTGTTTTTCGTACTATATGCAAACCATTTATTTATGAAGCGTCGCAGTAAGGAAATAGGCTTGTATCAGCTGATAGGGATGACAAAGGGGCTTATCGTACGCTTATTGGCGGTAGAAAGTATCTTATTATTTGTAGGCGCGGTCGTTTTAGGTATACTTGCAGGGTTCTTTAGTTCACGCTTATTCGCAATGATTTTACTGCGCTTACTAGAAAAAGAGGCACTTGTGACAATGACATTTAGTACAGAGGCATTACAGCAGTCTATCGTAGTATTTGCCATTCTACTAGTAATTGTACTTGTGCAAATGGCTTGGATGATTTATCGCGTATCATTACTATCGTTATTTAGTGCTGCAAAGCAAGCCGATGAGCGTGTAAAACGCTTTAGCCCATTACAAATGGCTATTGGTTTTTTGGGACTTGTACTAATTGCATATGGTTACTATGCATCAACTAAGCTCTTCGATATTAACTCTTATGATTTAGGACTTAATATGATTATTATTTTAGCAACTACCATTGGCGGAACATTCCTTGTTTTCCGTTTCTCTGTCGCATTTATAATGAATTCAATTCGTCTAAAGAAAAATGGACATTTGTCTGTACATGATGTACTCGCATTAACACCAATTATGCATCGTATGAAAAGTAATGCAAAATCATTAACGCTTATAACTGTTTTAACAGGTGTATCACTTGGTATTACAACTTTAGCATATATAGCGTATTATTCATCGGAATCCTCGGCATATAGCCAAGTACCTGGTGATTATGTTTATCTTGAAGATAATGGTCAGGAGTTTTTAAAGAAGTTAGAGGAAAATAATATTGCTTTTGATAAAAAAGATTATCGGTTACAGAGTGTTTCAGCTCCACTTTCACAGTTATTATCTGAAGACCCACAAAATTCAGGTAATCCATTTGCCAGTATGGTAGGAACCGTGTATACGACTCCGCTTTCAGATTATCAACAAATTGTTCCTGAAGCTTTTGTTTCGGGTAAAGATGTAATTATAACAAACTATGGTGGCTATATGGCAGAGATGTTTCCGCTTGAAAAGGAGCGTGATATAGTTGTCACTACAGGAAGTCCAGAGGCATATAAGGAGGAAACATTTCATGTTAAGGAAGTTCGACATGAAAGTATTATAAGTGGTACTGTGACTTCTGGACCTGGGGGGCCAATTTTCGTAGTTCCGGATGCATTGTTTGAAAAATTAGCTGTTCATGCAAATTATTCTCAATGGCATAAACAAACATCTATTAATCTAAAGGATAAAAGTGATTTAGCTCTAGCGGAGAAATTATATATACAAACAGGTGCAGGAGTAATAAATAACTATACACTACTGTCCTATGAAGAAGAACGTAAGGAGAATATCGAAACATTAGGAATAACGATATTTACAACAGCATTTTTAGGCTTAGCATTTTTAATGACAACAGGTAGTATTTTATACTTTAAACAAATGTCTGAGGCTGAAGAGGAGCGAGCTTCTTATACGATATTAAGAAAGATTGGCTTCGCTGAAAAAGATATTATGAAAGGTATATATATGAAACAAGCCTTTAACTTCGGTGTTCCATTAATAATAGGGCTACTCCATAGTTATTTCGCTGTTAAGTCAGGATGGTTTTTATTCGGCTCAGAATTAACCGTACCATTATGGATTGCAATGAGCTGCTATATAGCTTTATATGCTATCTTCGCTGTACTTTCTATTGGATATTATAAAAAAGTCATTCGCGAATCATTATAACAGTTAAATAGGAAGGACTTAAAAAACAGTGTGATGATTTAAAAGTCATACTGTTTTTTTATGTTGTGTGAATCAGGGAATTTCTCGTAGGGATATAAAAACATCTTGACTTTCAATTATCAGACCATTAAAGTTTAATCTGTTAGTAATCTAGTGTACGAAAGTGAAGTGTCGAAATGAACGCAGTAATTGTGGCAGTAGCTGTCATGTTAATATTAAGCTTGCTCCGTATCAATGTTGTACTTTCTCTAGTATTGGGGGCCTTTGTAGGGGGCTTAACAAGCGGCATGGGTATTGAAGCAACTGTACAATCATTTACGGAAGGATTAGGAGCAGGTGCAACGATTGCTTTAAGTTATGGCTTACTTGGTGGTTTCGCTATTGCCATTTCAAAAACAGGAATCCCAGAATTAATGATTGCAGGTATTTTAAAGATATTAAATAAAAACGGTGAAAGTAATCGAAAAAGTTTAGTAAAGGTTTTAATCTTCTTACTGATCTTTATGATGTCTATTTTCTCACAAAACTTAATTCCAATTCATATAGCCTTTATTCCATTACTGATTCCTCCAATCTTAAAGGTTTTAAATATGCTAGAGGTTGACCGACGATTTATTGCAACATTAATTGCTGTCGGTTTAATAGGAACATATAGTTTCGTCCCTGCTGGCTTCGGAGCTATTTTCCAAGATATCGTTTCTACACAAGTATCTGAAGCTGGTATGGAGGTATCTTCACGTGATGTACCAGTAGCGATGGCTATACCCGTTCTAGGGATGCTGATTGGATTATGTGTAGCATTTTTCGTTTATCGAAAACCTCGACAATATGAAAATAATGATGTTGAAACAGAGTCTTTAAATGTTAATGTCAGTAAGTTTGTTATTGTTTCAACGGCGGCGGCTTTAATTGTATCTTTAGTTGCACAAATTTATACTGATTCGATGATTGTTGGTGCTTTTACAGGGATTATGATTATGTATTTTACAGGCTCGCTTAATTGGAAAGAGGCAGATGAAGTTCTTTCTGAAGGAATGAAAATGATGGCCTTTATTGGTTTTGTTATGATCGCTGCAAATGGGTTTGCATCTGTTATTAATGCCACAGGTGATGTAGATAGCTTAATTACTAACTCATTAGCAATTCTTCAAGGGAATAAGAGTCTAGCTGTATTTATTATGTTGGTTATTGGTTTAATCGTAACGATGGGGATCGGTTCATCGTTTGCAACAGTACCTATTATTGCGACCTTATTCGTACCCCTTGCACAAGGATTAGGATTGAGTCCTTTGGCGATTATTTGTCTAATAGGTACAGCGGGTGCTTTAGGCGATGCAGGCTCTCCTGCTTCAGACTCTACGCTTGGACCAACTGCAGGTTTAAATGTAGATGGACAGCATAATCACATTTGGGATACATGTGTGCCAACGTTCTTATTCATTAACATCCCACTTATTATTTTTGGTTGGATTGCATGTGTATTCTTCTTATAAAGATATAGAAAGAGCGGTTTCTAATATTAGAGACTGCTTTTTTTGTTAAAGAAACGATAGATTATTAATTAAGGCATAAACTAAGGACGTAATTTTCATCGAGGATAAAGCGCTACATCCTCGAAGTGAGATCATCGGCGATTTAGCAAACTCGTTCTTGGATCGACTAATTGTTTGAAATGTTCGAAAACGTTGATATCACAGCCTTAAGTGTTGCAATGTGCATAGAAATTTTATATACTAATAAACGGCTTAGATAAGCGAGAAATATAAAGTAGTATGAATACCTGCAACATTTAAAAGAATTTAGCGAAAAGACTTGCTTATTCTTTTTTTATTGTATATAATGTTGAATGTTGGTCTTTGACTGCGATGAAGCGAGAGGTTGCCGACACACCCGGCCGCTTTGCCATGGCGGTGTGTTGGAAAATTTTCGTGGAGAATGTCTAGAAAATAGGCGAGAAGGAGGGAAAATAATGGCAAAACAAAAGATTCGTATTCGTTTAAAAGCGTATGATCACCGTATTTTAGATCAGTCTGCTGAGAAAATTGTGGAAACTGCAAAACGTTCAGGTGCAAGTGTATCAGGTCCGATTCCACTTCCAACTGAGAAGTCTGTGTACACAATTCTTCGTGCCGTTCACAAGTATAAAGATTCTCGTGAACAATTCGAAATGCGTACGCATAAACGTCTGATCGATATCGTTAACCCAACACCACAAACTGTTGATGCGTTAATGAAACTTGATTTACCATCTGGCGTTGATATCGAAATCAAACTTTAATGGTAAAAAAATATAACTTTTTAAAACTTACAGGAGGTGTGACAAATGGCTAAAGGAATCTTAGGTAGAAAAATTGGTATGACACAAGTTTTCGCTGAAAACGGCGATTTAATCCCGGTAACAGTTATCGAAGCTACTCCAAACGTAGTTCTTCAAAAGAAAACTGTTGATACAGACGGCTACGAAGCTATCCAAGTTGGTTTTGAAGACAAGCGCGTTAAGCTTTCTAACAAACCAGAGCAAGGTCACGTAGCAAAAGCGAACACTGCTCCTAAGCGCTTCATTCGTGAATTCCGCAACGTGAACGTGGGAGAATACGAAGTTGGTCAAGAAGTCAAAGTAGAAATTTTCGCAGAAGGCGATGTAATTGATGTAACAGGTGTTACTAAAGGTAAAGGTTTCCAAGGTGTAATTAAACGCCATGGTCAATCTCGTGGTCCTATGGCCCACGGTTCTCGTTACCACCGTCGTCCTGGTTCAATGGGTCCAGTTGCTCCGAACCGCGTATTCAAACAAAAGAAATTACCTGGTCAAATGGGTGGCACTGTAGTTACAATCCAAAACTTAGAAATCGTGAAAGTTGATGCGGAACGTAACTTACTACTTGTTAAAGGTAATGTTCCTGGTTCTAAAAAAGCTCTAGTTACAGTTAAAACTGCAATTAAAGCTAAGTAATCACCTAAGGAAAGGAGGAAACAGGAATGACAAAAGTATCTGTACTTAGTCAAACAGGTGCTTCAGTTGGTGAAATCGAATTAAACGATGCGATTTTTGGAATCGAGCCAAATGAAGCAGTATTATTCGACGCTGTAGTAGCACAACGCGCTTCTCTTCGTCAAGGTAATCACAAGGTTAAAAACCGTTCTGAAGTTGCTGGTGGTGGTCGTAAACCATGGCGTCAAAAAGGAACTGGTCGTGCTCGTCAAGGTTCTATCCGTTCTCCACAATGGCGCGGCGGTGGTATCGTATTCGGTCCAACTCCACGTAGCTACTCTTACAAATTACCTAAAAAAGTTCGTCGCTTAGCTCTTAAATCTGCTTTATCAGCTAAAGTGGTAGAACAAAACTTCTTAGTTCTTGATGCTCTTACACTAGCAGCACCAAAAACAAAAGAATTCACAAAAATCCTTAAAGATCTTTCTTTAGAGAAAAAATCTTTATTCGTTACTGCTGACCTAGATGAAAACGTAGCATTATCTGCTCGTAACATCCCTGGTGTAACAGTTTTAACTGCAAACGGAATCAACGTTCTTGATCTATTAGGTCACGAAAAAGTTGTATTCACTAAGTCTGCAGTAGAAAAAGTTGAGGAGGTGCTTGGATAATGGAAGCACGTGATATTTTAAAACGTCCGGTCATTACTGAGCGTTCTTCAGAACTTATGGCAGAGAAAAAGTATACTTTCGAAGTAGACACTCGCGCTAACAAAACTCAAGTAAAAGACGCTGTAGAAGAAATCTTTGGTGTACAAGTTGAGAAAGTAAACGTTCTTAACTACAAAGGTAAATTCAAACGCGTTGGCCGTTACGGTGGTTACACTAACAAACGTCGTAAAGCGATTGTTAAATTAACTGCTGATAGCAAAGAAATTGAATTATTCGAAATGTAATCCTTAAGGGATTTATGATTTGAACACTTAAGAAGGAGGGAAAACACAATGGCGATTAAAAAGTATAAACCTACCTCTAATGGTCGTCGTAACATGACGTCATTAGACTTTGCGGAAATTACAACTAACAAGCCTGAGAAATCATTGCTTGAACCTACTAAACGCAAAGCTGGTCGTAACAACCAAGGTAAAATCACTGTTCGTCATCATGGTGGTGGTCATAAGAAGCAATACCGTGTTATCGATTTCAAACGTGTTAAAGATGGCATTCCGGCAAAAGTTGCTACTATTGAATATGATCCAAACCGTTCTGCGAATATCGCATTAATTAATTACGCTGATGGAGCAAAAGCTTACATCTTAGCACCAAAAGGTCTAGAGGTTGGTCAAACAATCGTATCTGGTCCAGATGCTGATATTAAAGCAGGTAATGCATTACCATTAGCAAACATTCCAATGGGTACTACAATCCATAACATCGAGTTAAAACCTGGTAAAGGTGGACAATTAGTACGTTCTGCTGGTACTTCTGCGCAAGTACTTGGTCGTGAAGATAAGTACGTAATCGTTCGTCTTCAATCTGGTGAAGTACGTTTAGTTTTAGCTACTTGCCGTGCTACAATCGGTCAAGTTGGTAATGAACAACACGAACTTGTAAACATCGGTAAAGCAGGTCGTAGCCGTTGGTTAGGTAAACGCCCAGTAGTTCGTGGTTCTGTAATGAACCCTAACGATCACCCACACGGTGGTGGTGAAGGACGTTCTCCAATCGGACGTAAATCACCAATGACTCCTTGGGGTAAACCAGCACTTGGTTACAAAACTCGCAAGAAGAAAAACAAATCGGATAAATTCATTATCCGTAGTCGTAAAAAATAAAGTGGTTAAACTACGGTTCTATGTGAGAGCCGTGGTGGAATCACGGAGGGAGGTTCCTACATGGGCCGCAGCTTGAAAAAAGGACCTTTTGTTGATGACCATTTAATGAAAAAAGTGGAAGTGCAAGAGGCTTCTGAGAAAAAACAAGTTATTAAAACTTGGTCACGCCGTTCTACAATCTTCCCGAACTTCATCGGATTAACGATTGCAGTATATGATGGACGTAAACATGTTCCTGTATACGTAACAGAAGATATGGTAGGCCACAAACTTGGTGAGTTCGCACCTACACGTACTTACAAAGGTCACGGTGCAGACGACAAGAAAACAAGACGCTAATTTTGAGAGGAGGTAAATCCTAATGACACAAGCTAAAGCTATCGCTCGCACAGTACGCATTGCCCCTCGTAAAGTACGTCTAGTTGTAGACTTAATCCGAGGTAAGCAAGTTGGTGAGGCAGTTGCAATTTTACGTCATACTCCAAAAGCGGCGTCTCCAGTCGTTGAAAAAGTATTAAAATCTGCAGTTGCTAACGCTGAGCACAACTACGATCTTGACATCAACTCTTTAGTAGTTTCTGAAGTATTCGTTGATGAAGGTCCAACATTAAAACGTTTCCGTCCACGTGCACAAGGACGTGCAAGCGCAATTAACAAACGCACAAGCCACATCACTCTAGTGGTATCTGAGAAGAAGGAGGGTTAATCCGTGGGTCAAAAAGTACATCCAATAGGACTGCGCGTTGGTATTATTCGTGACTGGGAGTCAAAATGGTACGCTGAAAAAGACTATGCAACTCTACTTCACGAAGACATCAAAGTGCGTAAATATATTGAAACGGCTCTTAAAGACGCTTCTGTTTCTAAAGTAGAAATCGAACGTGCTGCAAACCGTGTAAACATCACAATTCACACTGCGAAACCAGGTATGGTAATCGGTAAAGGTGGTACTGAAGTTGAAAATCTTCGTAAATACCTTAGCGAGTTAACTGGTAAACGTGTACACATCAATATTATCGAAATTAAACGTGCTGATCTTGACGCTCGTCTAGTAGCTGAAAACATCGCTCGTCAATTAGAAAACCGTGTATCATTCCGTCGTGCGCAAAAGCAAGCGATCCAACGCACAATTCGTGCTGGTGCAAAAGGAATTAAAACACAAGTATCTGGTCGTTTAGGTGGCGCTGATATCGCGCGTGCTGAACACTATAGTGAAGGAACTGTTCCACTTCATACTCTACGTGCTGACATCGACTATGCACACGCAGAAGCTGACACTACTTACGGTAAATTAGGCGTTAAAGTATGGATCTACCGTGGTGAAGTTCTTCCTACGAAGAAATCTGTGGAAGGAGGCAAATAATATGTTATTGCCTAAACGCGTAAAATACCGTCGTGAACACCGCGGAAACATGCGTGGCGAAGCGAAAGGCGGCAAAGAAGTATCTTTCGGCGAATGGGGCTTACAAGCTCAAACAGCTAGCTGGATTACTAACCGTCAAATCGAATCTGCCCGTATCGCGATGACTCGTTACATGAAACGTGGCGGTAAAGTTTGGATTAAAATCTTCCCGCACAAGCCTTACACTAAAAAACCTCTAGAAGTCCGCATGGGTTCTGGTAAAGGTTCTCCTGAAGGCTGGGTAGCAGTAGTAAAACCAGGAAAAGTAATGTTCGAAATCGCTGGTGTATCTGAAGAGGTAGCACGTGAAGCACTTCGTTTAGCATCACATAAGCTTCCTGTTAAATGTAAGATCGTAAAACGTCAAGAAACTGGTGGTGAATCTAATGAAAGCTAATGAAATCCGTGACCTTGCCACTTCTGAAATCGAATTAAAAGTGAAATCACTGAAAGAAGAGCTTTTCAACCTTCGCTTCCAATTGGCGACTGGTCAATTAGAAAACACAGCTCGTATTCGTGAAGTGCGTAAAGCAATCGCGCGTATGAAAACTGTTATTCGTGAAAGAGAAATCAGTGCAAATAACTGATAAAGGAGGTTTTCAAGTATGACTGAGCGTAATCAACGCAAAGTTTACACGGGCCGCGTTGTTTCAGATAAAATGGACAAAACTATAACTGTTTTAGTTGAAACTCATAAAAAGCACAAGCTTTATGGTAAACGTGTAAAATACTCTAAAAAGTTTAAAACTCATGATGAGTTAAACACAGCGAAAATCGGTGATATCGTACGTATCATGGAAACTCGCCCGCTATCAGCTACTAAACGATTCCGTCTAGTTGAAGTTGTAGAAAAAGCGGTTATTATTTAATAACTATTTCGGAACAACCAATTTCCGAAGGGAGGTAACCTAAGTGATCCAACAAGAAAGTCGTATGAAAGTTGCTGACAACTCAGGTGCACGCGAAGTTCTTACAATTAAGGTGCTTGGTGGCTCTGGCCGTAAAACTGCTAACATCGGTGATATCGTTGTTTGTACAGTTAAGAAAGCAACACCAGGTGGCGTTGTCAAGAAGGGTGACGTTGTTAAAGCTGTTATCGTTCGTACTAAATCAGGCGTACGTCGTAAAGACGGTACGTACATCAAATTTGATGAAAATGCTTGTGTAATTATTCGTGATGATAAATCACCACGCGGAACTCGTATTTTCGGACCTGTTGCACGTGAATTACGTGACAGCAACTTCATGAAAATCGTTTCTCTAGCTCCAGAAGTTCTTTAATTTCATGATAGTGCCAATCAAGGAGGTGCGACAGCATGCATGTAAAAAAAGGTGACAAGGTTAAGGTAATCACTGGTAAGGACAAAGGCAAAGAAGGCGTAATCCTTGCTGCTTACCCTAAACAAGATCGCGTTCTTGTTGAAGGTGTGAACATCGTGAAAAAACACGTAAAACCTAACCAATTGAATCCACAAGGTGGAATTGTTAGCCAAGAAGCTGCAATTCACGTTTCGAACGTAATGCTAATCGATCCTAAATCTGGCGAGCCGACTCGTGTAGGTTATAAAATCGAAAACGGTAAAAAAGTTCGTGTTGCAAAAAAATCAGGTGCAGTAATCGACTAACTAGTATAAAAAGAAGGGAGGTACACACATGAGCCGCCTAAAAGAAAAATATTTAAATGAAGTTTCAACTGCTCTTATGAGCAAATTTGGATATAAATCAGTTATGCAATTGCCGAAAGTTGACAAAATCGTTATCAACATGGGTGTTGGTGATGCAGTTCAAAACTCAAAAGCATTAGATGCAGCTGTAGAAGAATTAACAATTATCACTGGTCAAAAACCAGTTGTAACTAAAGCGAAAAAATCGATCGCAGGTTTCCGTCTACGTGAAGGTATGCCTATCGGTGCTAAAGTTACATTACGCGGTGAGCGTATGTATGAATTCTTGGACAAATTAATCTCAATTTCACTACCTCGTGTACGTGACTTCCGTGGTGTTTCTAAAAAAGCATTCGATGGTCGCGGTAACTACACTTTAGGTGTTAAAGAGCAATTAATTTTCCCAGAAATCGATTACGATAAAGTTTCAAAAGTACGCGGTATGGACATCGTGATCGTAACGACAGCGAACTCTGACGAAGAAGCTCGCGAGTTATTGACACAATTCGGTATGCCGTTCCAAAAGTAATTAAACAAGGAGGGCGAAAACGTGGCTAAAAAATCTATGATCGTTAAACAACAACGTAAGCAAAAGTTTAAAGTGCAAGAATATACACGTTGTGAACGCTGTGGTCGTCCACACTCTGTGTATCGCAAATTCAAACTTTGCCGTATTTGTTTCCGAGAACTTGCATATAAGGGACAAATTCCTGGCGTGAAAAAAGCCAGCTGGTAATCCCCTAATTTGGGAAGGAGGTAAATGTAATGACAATGACTGATCCGATTGCAGATATGCTTACTCGCATTCGTAATGCGAACATGGTTCGTCACGAGAAGTTAGAAGTACCAGCTTCCAACGTGAAAAAAGAAATCGCTGAAATTTTAAAGCGCGAAGGTTTCGTACGTGACGTAGAATACGTAGAAGATAACAAGCAAGGTATTATCCGTATCTTCTTAAAATACGGTAAAGATAACGAGCGTGTTATCACTGGCTTAAAACGTATTTCTAAACCTGGTCTACGAGTATATGCTAAAACAAATGAAGTGCCTAAAGTACTGAACGGTCTTGGTATCGCTTTAGTGTCAACTTCACAAGGTCTATTAACAGATAAAGAAGCTCGCGCTAAACAAGTTGGCGGCGAAGTTCTAGCATACGTTTGGTAATTAGCAATAAATGAATGGAGGTGCAACTAAATGTCTCGTGTAGGTAAAAAAATTATCGAGGTACCAGCTAACGTAACTGTTACTGTTGCAGCTGACAACACTGTTACTGTTAAAGGTCCTAAAGGCGAACTTGTTCGTTCTTTCCACCAAGATATGAAAATTGAGCAAGAAGGAAATGTGATTTCTGTATCTCGTCCTTCTGACTCAAAAGAACACCGCACAAACCACGGTACAACTCGTGCGCTTTTAGCGAACATGGTTACTGGTGTTTCTGTAGGTTTCGAAAAATCATTAGAACTAATCGGTGTCGGTTACCGCGCGCAATTACAAGGTAAAAAACTTGTTCTTAACGTAGGTTACTCTCACCCAGTTGAGTTCACACCTGAAGATGGTCTAGAAGTAGAAGTTCCTTCTAACACTAAAATCATCGTTAAAGGTATTAGCAAAGAACGCGTTGGCGCTCTTGCATCTAACATCCGTGACGTTCGTCCACCAGAGCCGTACAAAGGTAAAGGGATCCGTTACGAAGGCGAATACGTTCGTCGTAAAGAAGGTAAAACAGGTAAATAATGCTGCCTAAGCATTAGAAAGGAGTGACCCTTGTGATTACGAAACAAGATAAAAATCAGGTTCGTAAAAAACGTCATGCACGTGTACGTTCTAAAATTTCGGGTACTGCTGAGCGTCCACGCTTAAACGTATTCCGTTCTAACAAGAACATTTACGCGCAACTTATCGATGACGTAGCAGGCGTAACACTTGTTAGCGCATCTTCTCAAGAAAATGGTTTTGAAGGTGCTGGTAGCAATGTTGATGCTGCAACTAAAGTCGGTGAAACAATCGCAAAACGCGCTACGGAAAAAAATATTACTGCTGTAGTATTTGACCGTGGTGGTTACTTATATCATGGACGCGTAAAAGCTTTAGCTGAAGCTGCACGTGAGAATGGTTTAGAATTTTAATAAGAAGGAGGGACACATTTCATGAGTCGAATTGACGCAAACAAACTTGGAGAACTTGAAGAACGCGTAGTTACTATTAACCGTGTTGCTAAAGTTGTTAAAGGTGGACGTCGCTTCCGCTTCACAGCATTAGTTGTTGTTGGCGATAAAAACGGACATGTAGGTTTCGGTACTGGTAAAGCTCAAGAAGTGCCAGACGCTATCCGCAAAGCTGTTGAAGATGCGAAGAAAAACTTAATCGAAGTGCCACGCGTAGGTGGAACAACTCCACACTTAGTGCAAGGTCGCTTTGGTGCAGGAGAAATCCTAATTAAACCTGCTGCTCCTGGTACAGGGGTTATCGCTGGTGGTCCAGTACGTGCCGTACTAGAACTTGCTGGTATTACTGATATTCTTTCAAAATCACTTGGATCTAACACACCAATTAACATGGTGCGTGCAACTATTCAAGGTTTAACTGAATTAAAACGCGTAGAGGACGTAGCTAAATTACGTGGTAAATCAGTGGAAGAAATATTAGGATAAGGGGGGAAAGATAATGGCTAACAAATTAGAAATCACCCTTACAAAATCTGTGATTGGTTCTAAACCAGCACAACGCAAAACTATTGAAGCACTAGGTTTACGTAAATTAAACCAAACTGTTGAGAAAGCTGATAATGCAGCTACTCGCGGTATGATTGATGTAGTAGCTCACTTAGTTACTGTAAAAGAAAACTAATTTTTAATTAACGAACAAGGAGGTGCCATCCAATATGAAACTTCATGAGTTAAAACCAGCAGAAGGTTCCCGTAAAGTACGTAACCGCGTAGGTCGCGGTATCGGTTCTGGTAACGGTAAAACTGCAGGTAGAGGTCATAAAGGTCAAAACTCTCGTTCTGGCGGCGGTGTACGCCCAGGATTCGAAGGTGGTCAAAACCCTTTATTCCGTCGTTTACCGAAACGCGGCTTTACTAACATTAACCGTAAAGAGTACGCGATCGTTAATCTTGACACATTAAACCGTTTTGAAGATGGTGCAGAAGTAACAACTGCATTATTACTTGAATCAGGTTTAGTGAGCAATGAAAAAGCTGGAATTAAAGTTCTTGGAAACGGAACTCTTAACAAAAAGCTTACAGTAAAAGCTCATAAATTCTCAGCTTCGGCTAAAGAAGCAATTGAAAATGCCGGCGGAACTACTGAGGTGATTTAATGTTTCAGACAATCTCTAACTTTATGCGTGTTCGAGATATACGAAATAAAATCATTTTCACTCTTTTAATGTTAATCGTTTTCCGTATTGGTACGTTTGTACCAGTACCGAACGTTGACGCTAATGTATTAAAGGCAACTGATGAGTACAACCTCGTTGGTTTCCTAAATACTTTTGGCGGTGGTGCTTTAAAGAACTTCTCCATCTTTGCGATGGGGATTATGCCTTACATCACTGCTTCAATCATTGTTCAGTTATTGCAAATGGACGTAGTACCGAAATTTGCTGAGTGGGCAAAGCAAGGTGAAGTCGGAAGACGTAAACTTGCACAATTTACTCGTTACTTTACAATAGTTCTTGCTTTTATCCAATCATTTGCGATGTCATTTGGCTTTAATAAAATGTATGGTGGATCTTTGATTAAAGAAGAAGGAATTTTAACTTACGTTACGATTTCCATTGTATTAACAGCGGGTACAGCATTCCTAGTATGGCTTGCTGAACAAATTACTGCGCATGGTGTTGGGAATGGTATTTCTGTTATAATTTTCGGAGGTATCGTTGCGGCATTACCGACAAGTGCCAACCAAATTTATGCACAGCAAATCGAGGGTGCTGGTGATAAACTATTTATCAACCTAGTGATCCTTGGATTACTTGTTTTAGTTATGCTTGCAGTTGTTGTTGGGGTTATCTATGTGCAACAAGCACTACGTAAAATTCCAATTCAATATGCAAAACGCGTTACTGGACGTAACCAACAAACTGGTGGTCAACAAACGCATTTACCGTTAAAAGTGAATGCTGCAGGGGTTATTCCGGTAATCTTTGCATCAGCGTTTATTACGGTACCCCGTATGTTAGTTCCGTTATTTGGTGAGAATGATGTAACAATATTCATTGGAAGCATGTTTGATAATACAAAACCTGTTGGAATGATTATTTACGTTGCATTGATCGTCGCGTTCACATATTTCTATGCATTCGTACAAGTGAATCCGGAAAATGTGGCAGATAACTTGAAAAAGCAAGGTGCTTACATTCCAGGTATTCGTCCTGGTGAAAGCACACAAACGTATTTAACAAGCGTGTTATATCGTCTAACATTTGTCGGTGCGATTTTCTTAACTGTTATTTCTGTAATGCCGGTTATATTCGTAAAATTTATGAATCTACCTGCTTCAGTGCAGATCGGTGGTACTAGTATAATTATCGTGGTCGGCGTAGCGCTAGAAACGATGAAACAGCTAGAATCTCAACTTGTTAAACGTCACTACAAAGGCTTTATGAAATAATGTTGGTTTTTAGGGAACGTTCCATCGTTTCCTGAAATCAGCAAACCTTTTGTGGGAGGAATATTTCCGTATGAATATCATTTTAATGGGTCTGCCAGGTGCTGGTAAAGGTACACAGGCAGATAAAATTGTTGAGAAGTACGCGATTCCTCATATTTCTACAGGCGATATGTTCCGTGCTGCTATGAAAGAGGGTACAGAACTAGGCTTACAGGCTAAATCGTTTATTGATCAAGGTGCACTAGTACCTGATGAAGTAACGATTGGTATTGTTCGTGAGCGACTTGCTAAACCTGATTGTGAAAAGGGCTTCTTATTAGATGGATTCCCACGTACTGTTCCTCAAGCTGAAGCTTTAGACAGCATTCTTGCTAATCTTGGCAAAGCTATTGAACATACTATTAACATCCAAGTTGAAAAAGATGAGTTAGTAGCTCGTCTATCAGGTCGTCGTATTTGTAAAACTTGTGGCACATCTTATCATCTAATTTTCAATCCTCCAGCTGAGGAAGGAAAATGTGATAAAGATGGCGGCGAGCTTTATACACGTGCGGATGATAATCCTGAAACGGTTGCGAACCGTCTGGAAGTAAATATGAAACAAGCACAACCTTTACTTGACTACTATGAAGTAAAGAATGTGTTAACAAATATAGATGGACAGCAAGATATTAATAAAGTGTTTGCTGATCTTGATGCTCTATTACAGGGCAGCCGCAGCTGATACCCGGCTCCGGGCGCAGAATACTGCTTCCGCGGGAGGCATGCGGGAGCAACAACGAAACATAATTTTTTTGAGAGTTGCAAAAGCATATTGTGCCCGGTATATATTTCTTTTAAAAAGTGCAACATTACTTTTGAAAGAGTATAATGGGTTTCGTGGAAGCATCTGTGTAACGGGTATGAATATCTCATCAAAGACATTCCGGTATTCGTGTAAACATGGGAGATTCAGTGCCCTTACTGGTTCTGTATATTCCGTGGATTGTGTGAAGCGAAACCAGACGAGCGTCTTTCAAACATCTCTCATACAATCCAAACATATGTTGAAACGAGGTTGCTTCTATGGTTGCAGCAGATATCCGTTTGATGTAACGATGAGAACTTTAATTTGCATATAGAGAGGAGACAGAGTAGATGGCGAAAGATGATGTAATTGAAGTCGAAGGGACAGTTGTTGAGACTTTGCCAAACGCGATGTTTAAGGTAGAATTAGAAAATGGACATGTGATTCTAGCACACGTTTCTGGTAAGATTCGTATGCACTTTATCCGTATTCTACCTGGAGATAAGGTTACTATCGAGTTATCTCCTTATGATTTAACTCGCGGTCGTATCACATACCGTTTTAAATAATCTTTTGCGCTCCGGACTACTAAGGAGGTTAGGTTAGATGAAAGTGAGACCATCTGTGAAACCGATCTGCGAAAAATGTAAAGTAATTCGCCGACGCGGTAAAGTAATGGTAATCTGTGAAAATCCTAAACACAAACAAAAACAAGGTTAATTCTAAAGGAGGTGCACAACGTACATGGCACGTATTGCTGGTGTTGATATTCCTCGCGAAAAACGCGTGGTAATTTCATTAACTTACATTTACGGTATTGGTAAAACTACAGCTCAGAAAGTATTAGCTGACGCAGGTATTTCAGAAGAAACACGCGTACGCGACTTAACTGAAGATGAGTTAAACAAAATCCGTGAACAATTAGATTCATACAAACTTGAAGGTGACTTACGTCGCGAAACTTCATTAAATATCAAACGTCTGATGGAAATCGGTTCATTCCGTGGTATCCGTCACCGTCGTGGTTTACCTGTTCGTGGTCAAAATACGAAAAACAATGCGCGTACGCGTAAAGGTCCTCGTAAAACTGTAGCGAACAAGAAAAAATAATAAGTAAAGGAGGTTCCTTCTTAACATGGCTCGTAAACAACAAACTCGTAAACGTCGTGTGAAAAAGAATATCGAATCTGGTATCGCACACATTCGTTCTACATTTAACAATACAATCGTAACGATTACAGATATGCAAGGTAACGCTGTATCTTGGTCAAGTGCTGGTGCTCTTGGTTTCCGTGGTTCACGTAAATCTACACCATTCGCTGCTCAAATGGCTGCAGAAACTGCTGCTAAAGCATCCCTTGAACATGGTCTGAAAACGTTGGAAGTAACTGTTAAAGGTCCTGGTGCAGGTCGTGAAGCTGCAATTCGTGCACTTCAAGCTGCTGGTTTAGAAGTAACTGCTATTAAAGACGTTACTCCAGTTCCTCATAATGGTTGCCGTCCGCCAAAACGTCGTCGCGTGTAATGGGTGCGTCTCATATTGTATGAGAACATCATTTTTTGTACAGACTGTCTTGTGCAGATAATTAACGATACGTCATTGACGATCGAATCTATGATGGAAAGAACCTATACATTCGATGTTTTGAGGGAGGGTAAATGAAATGATCGAAATTGAAAAACCAAAGATTGAAACGGTGGAGATCAGCGAAGATTCCAAATATGGAAAGTTTGTTGTAGAACCGCTTGAACGCGGATATGGAAACACTTTGGGTAATTCTTTACGTCGTATCCTTCTGTCTTCATTACCAGGAGCTGCTGTCACTTCAATCCAAATTGACGGTGTTCTTCACGAATTCTCAACTGTAGAAGGCGTAGTAGAAGATGTAGCTTCAATTATTTTGAACGTGAAAAAACTAGCTCTTAAAATCTACTCTGACGAAGAAAAAGTTATTGAGATTGATGTAAAAGGCGATGGTACAGTTACGGCTGCTGACATTACACATGACAGTGATGTGGAAATTTTAAACCCGGATCTATATATTGCAACAATCGCTAAAAACGGTCATTTACGTATGCGTATGTATGCACAACGCGGCCGTGGTTACACTCCTGCTGATCAAAACAAACGTGAGGATCTTCCTATCGGCGTGATCCCGATCGACTCTATTTACACTCCAGTATCACGCGTCAATTTCCAAGTGGAAAATACTCGTGTAGGTCAGTCTTCTGACTACGATAAACTTTCTCTTGATGTGTGGACAGATGGTAGCATCGGTCCGAAAGAGGCGATTTCGCTCGGAGCAAAAATTTTAACCGAGCACCTTAACATCTTCGTTGGCATGACAGATGAGGCACAAACTGCTGAAATCATGGTCGAAAAAGAAGAAGATCAAAAAGAAAAAGTTTTAGAGATGACTATCGAAGAACTTGATCTTTCTGTTCGTTCTTATAACTGCTTAAAACGCGCTGGTATTAATACAGTACTAGAACTTGCGAATAAGTCAGAAGACGATATGATGAAAGTTCGTAACCTTGGACGTAAGTCATTAGAAGAAGTAAAAGCGAAGTTAGAAGAGCTTGGTTTAGGATTACGCAAAGAAGACTAAGCGATTTAAACAAAACTTACAAGATCAGATATTTTTTTATAAAGGAGGGAAACATCCATGGGTTACAGAAAACTTGGTCGTACAAGTTCTCAACGTAAAGCGATGTTACGTGACTTAGCTACTGATTTAATCATCAACGAGCGTATCGAAACTACTGAGGCTCGCGCTAAAGAAGTACGTAAAGCTGTTGAAAAAATGATTACTTTAGGTAAACGCGGAGATTTACACGCACGCCGTCAAGCTGCTGCATTCATCCGTCGTGAACTAGTAACAACTACTGATGCAGAAGGTAACGAAACAACTTCATTTGCACTTCAAAAGTTATTTGACGATGTTGCACCACGTTATGCAGAGCGTCAAGGTGGTTACACTCGTATTCTTAAAGTAGGTCCTCGTCGTGGAGACGGTGCACCTGTTGTTGTGATTGAATTAGTTTAATCATAAGAGAAAACAAGTGGTGAAGAGGGTGGAATCACCACCCTCTTTCTTTATAAACGATTTATACGACAAATAATTAAGCTGAGCGTTATGATGAGCGGACACTGTTGTGTGGCGTCTCGTTTAGCTCTCCGCACCTCATTCAGAAGAAACAAGGGCTTGAGCACCCGTGTTTCTTGAAAATGTAACGACTAGCGCATTTCTATCGAATGAGGTGCGCGCTTTTTTATTTATTAGGGAAGTATATGATAGCGCCAATTAGTGGTGCTTTTTTTAATATTCAGGAAAGTATAGATTTTGAATTGTAGATAATCTAGAGCATAGTTTTCATTTAGGCTAAAGCGCTACATCCTCGAGGTCGCTCGGGCTCACCAGCACTTGTCGGATGTAATCGAGCGCTTTAACGCATTTGTTCATATACGGCTCTTGACATATATAGAGCTATACGTGAACAAGCAAAAGAAAGGAAAGTCATTTTAGCACTTTTCTTTTATTGACATAATGATTGTAGTAGAATTCATACATAAAAAAGTGTAAGTTAGTTAGTAGAGCTGAGCATGTAGAGAGGAGTTTAGAAATGCCAGAAATTTTATCATTAAATAATGTGACATTTTCATATACACCAGAAGAAAAAGAAAGTCGCAATGCTGTTGAAAATGTAAGTTTTGCGGTACAGGAAGGGGAATGGATTGCCATCGTTGGCCATAACGGCTCTGGTAAATCCACCATTGCAAAACTTATGAATGGCTTGCTATACCCACAACAGGGTGATGTACGTATATTACGTGAACCATTAAATGAAGAAAACTTATGGGAAAGCCGCTCACAGATGGGCATGGTTTTTCAAAATCCAGACAATCAATTTGTTGGAGCGACAGTGCAAGATGATGTTGCGTTTGCTCTTGAAAATAACGGAGTACCCTATGAAGAGATGGTAGAACGTGTACATGCAGCACTCAAACAAGTACAAATGGACAATTTTTTAGATCATGAGCCACATCACTTATCAGGTGGGCAAAAGCAGCGTGTAGCTATCGCAGGTGCACTTGCACTGAAACCAAAGCTCCTTATTCTAGATGAAGCAACGTCTATGCTAGATCCACAGGGACGTGCAGAGGTATTACAAACAGTTCAAGCTTTACGTGCTGAAACAGGGTTAACGGTAATATCCATTACACATGATTTAGAAGAAGCCATGCTTGCAGATCGTGTTCTCTTTATGAATGATGGGAAAAAATTTGCTGAAGGTACACCTGCTGAAATTTTTGCACTTGGGGACAAGCTAGTTGAGTTTGGGCTAGACTTACCATTTGCCATGAAGTTATCAAAGCTATTGCAAAAGGAAGGTGTTCCGCTAATGGGACAACATATGACAGAAGAAGAGTTGGTGAATGATTTATGGACATCAAACTTCAACAAGTAAGCTATGCCTATTCCCAGGGTACGCCTTTTGAAAAACGTGCATTATTCGATGTAGATTTTGAAATTCCTTCACATACGTATCAGGCGATAATTGGGCATACTGGCTCCGGTAAGTCGACCATTCTTCAACATTTTAATGCACTTCTAAAACCAACTTCAGGAGAAGTGCATATTGGAGATCGCATTGTTGTAGCTGGGAAAAAGGCGAAGGATTTAAAGGCAGTACGTCAAAAAGTTGGTATTGTGTTTCAATTCCCGGAGCATCAGTTGTTTGAAGAAACGGTATTAAAGGATATTATGTTTGGTCCGATGAACTTTGGTGTATCGGAGAAAGAGGCCGAAGCGCGAGCAAGAGAACTTGTTGGCTTAGTAGGTTTACCAGAGAACGTACTTGAAAAATCACCTTTTGATTTATCAGGTGGACAAATGCGCAGAGTGGCCATTGCTGGTGTATTAGCGATGGAACCTGAAGTTATTGTTTTAGATGAACCAACTGCAGGGCTTGATCCACGAGGTCAGAAAGAGATTATGGATATGTTTTATAAGCTACATCAGGAACGTGGTTTAACGACGATTCTCGTTACGCATAGTATGGAGGACGCAGCTCGTTATGCAGACAATATCGTCATTATGCATGAAGGGAAAAATGTATTACGTGGTATACCACAAGAAATTTTCAAAGATGTGGAGACATTAAAGAATCTTCGCTTAGAACCACCTCGTATCGTACGCTTTCAACAAAAAATCGAAAAAATGATAAATACACCCTTCTCAAAGATATGCTTAACCGAAGAAGAGCTAGCAACTGAAATTGCTCGAGTGTTAAGAGAGGAGCGTGCAGAATCATGATGGAGAAAATGATATTTGGGCGCTTCCTACCAGGAAATTCTCCCGTTCATAAGCTCGATCCACGATCAAAGCTTATCTTTGTGTTTGCTTTCATTATTATTGTTTTTTTAGCAAACAACGCAGTGACATATGCCCTACTATTGGCATTTACCTTACTCGTTGTGCTAGTGTCACGTATTCGCCTATATTTTTTAATTAATGGTCTAAAGCCAGTACTCTTTTTAATGGCCTTTACTTTCCTGCTTCATATTTTTATGACGAGGGAAGGCGCTGTAGTTTTTGAATGGAAGTTTATCACGATTTATGAAGAAGGTATTCGACAAGGGATATTTATTTCGATACGTTTCCTAGTTCTCGTGTTTATGACATCTATTTTAACGCTTACTACGTCACCGATTTCTATTACGGATGGCATTGAAGTACTGCTAAATCCATTAAAAGCTGTGAAAGTGCCTGTGCATGAGTTAGCCCTGATGATGTCTATATCATTGCGCTTTATTCCAACGTTAATGGATGAAACAGATAAAATTATGAAAGCACAAATGGCACGTGGTTCTGATTTATCTTCTGGACCGATAAAAGATCGTATCAAAGCGGTTGTACCATTACTTGTGCCTCTCTTTGTAAGTGCTTTTAAACGAGCCGAGGATTTAGCAACAGCTATGGAAGTAAGAGGTTACCGCGGAGGCGAAGGGCGTACAAGATATCGCAAGCTAAAGTGGGATATGAGTGATACATTTGCACTCGTGTTATTAGCAGCAATGGCCGTTTTACTATTCTTCTATAGAAGTTAAAAGGAGAGCTTTATGCGACGATTAAAAGCAATTATTAGTTATGATGGAACGAAATTTTCTGGCTATCAAGTACAGCCTGGGGAGCGGACAGTACAGGCAGAGCTTGAACGTGTTCTAGCCATTATGCATAAAGGGGAAAAGGTAAAGGTAACAGCGAGTGGACGTACAGATGCAAGAGTGCATGCAACAGGCCAAACATTGCATTTTGATTCACCACTCGCGATTCCAGTAGATAAATACATGAAGGCATTGAATGTTCAACTGCCAAGAGATATTCGAGTAATGTCGATTGAAGAAGTTGCTGTTGATTTTCATGCGCGCTACAGTGTAACAGGAAAGCGGTACCGATATATATGGTCATGTGAGCCTGTACAAAGTCCATTCCGCAGACATTACACTGTAGAGACAAATGGTGTGAAACCAAATGTTGACGCAATGCAGGAGGCAGCAAAAGCTATTATCGGTACACATGATTTTTCATGCTTTTGTGCAGCCAATACAAGTGTCAAAGATAAAGTGCGTACGGTGACGACACTACAATTTGAATGGCATGGTGAGGAGCTACACATGGTAATTGAAGGGAACGGCTTCTTATATAATATGGTACGCATTATCGCAGGCACACTTTGGGAAGTTGGTGTAGGACGACGTGACATTGACAACGTGGAGCTAGTCGTTAAATCTATGAATCGTGATCAAGCCGGTAAAACTGCACCACCACAAGGTCTATATCTTGAAAAAGTCTTCTATTAAAATGGCTTATCCAAAGTTGGGCTGTCATTTTGTTTAACGTATGTCATGAGGATAAGTTGATTGTAGTGGAGACTGGGCGACTCCTTGGGGATTAGCGTCACAGATGAGACCCTGCAGCGAAGCGAAGCGGCTCATCGGACGCCCCCAGGAAAGCGCCCAGTCGGAACGGAAATCAACCACTCGTTTTGTTGAGAAGCCATTATAATATTATAAAATTTTTGACACGAAATAACATTATATTTTAAAAATGAAGGCTCATAAAAGCCCTAATTTAACCAATCAATAAATCTGAACAACTTCTCCAGGTGTTTATTGAAATTGCTTGACTTTAAAAGTCATTCATTATATGATAACAGATGGTATTTTCATTACCACCACAAATAAGCCCCGAAAACTTATAGTGTAGTTTAATGAAAAATAACGGTAATCGAATCGATTAGGAGGATATATACATGCGTACAACATTCATGGCTAAAGGTCACGAAGTAGACCGTAAATGGCTAGTAGTTGATGCAGAAGGCCAAACTCTTGGACGTTTAGCTTCTGAAGTAGCTGCTATCTTACGTGGTAAACATAAACCAACATTCACACCAAACGTTGACACAGGTGATCACGTAATCATCATCAACGCTGACAAAATCCATTTAACTGGTAACAAATTAGAGGGTAAACTTTACCGTCACCATACTCAATTTGCGGGTGGTTTAAAAACTCGTACTGCTGGTGAAATGCTAGACAAGTACCCAACAAGAATGATCGAATTAGCAGTTAAAGGAATGCTTCCTAAAAACTCTTTAGGTCGCAAAATGTTCACTAAACTTAACGTTTATACTGGAACAGAGCATCCACATGCTGCACAAAAACCAGAAGCATACGAGCTTCGCGGATAATATAAATTAAGAGGAGGATATTACTTTGGCACAAGTTCAATACATCGGCACTGGTCGCCGTAAAAGCTCTGTAGCTCGTGTACGTTTAGTACCAGGTACAGGTAAAATTGTTATCAACAAACGTGAAATCGAAGAATACGTACCATTCGCTGCATTACGTGAAGTAATTAAACAACCATTAGTAGCTACTGAAACTACAGGAAGCTATGATATCCACGTAAACGTTAACGGTGGTGGATACACTGGTCAAGCTGGAGCAGTACGTCATGGTATCGCTCGTGCTCTACTTCAAGTAGACCCAGATTTCCGTGCTGCATTAAAATCTGCTGGATTACTTACTCGTGATTCACGCATGAAAGAACGTAAAAAACCAGGTCTACGCGGCGCTCGTCGTGCACCTCAGTTCTCAAAACGTTAATATCGTTGTTATATCAACGTTTCAAGCCCTTTCCCATTTGTATGGGAAAGGGTTTTTTTACGTTTAAAATTTAAATTAACTATATGAAATTAAAACTTCATAACATCTTCGAAAATCTCTTCATTTAAATCCACCAACCAAAAAAGTTTATCCAGTTTGTTCCATGTAATATAATAGAAAATAGAATTTTAAGTTAATATTACAGCAAAGGAGCAATAAAAATGATTTCCTTTCTTTTGAAAGAATTAGATGAACAATTAGAGAAGAATATTCCCTCCTTTTTTGAATTCTCCCGCAACCGAAAATGATATAAGAAAGAGATTAGATTTCTCGACCATGTTTGGGAAATGACTGAAACGGAAAGTGAAATATGGCATCAGTATTTATATTCAAATGAATGAGAAGAAGGGGATGTAAATGAAGACATTAGGAGATCTTAAACGATTAAAAAAGCATTTAAAGCTATTTGCAATTTTGGACATAATCTTCTGTGATGAAGACTGGCTACGTTTTTACCACTTTGATTCAAATTGGGGTAAAGATCTTTCACTTGCAACCATTGATAATGGTGCAGGTGATCACGTATATATTTTGTTATCGGAAAAAGGTGTGATAATTAAAGGGTTCGATCATGAGTCCTTTCTAAGTCCGCATGCAAGGGATGAATATGCAGTCTATCCGGGAATTTATGAAAACACTCCACATGCTTTATTAATATTATTAGAGAATGATGCAATGGAAAAAGAAGAGGTGACTTTTTGCATGTGGCGTGAGGCGGACGATACTACATGGAAAAAGGGGGATGTTGTAATTCCAGAAGGAGAAGATGATGGAGCAGAATTTTTGTTAGGAACGATTTATCATGATTTAGAGGATTATGTTGAATGGGCTAAAAATTACTATGATATGCCGATTTCAATGGAAATTATTCAAGAAATTTTCTCAGGCATTCCAATATCTGAAGAAATAATTCAATCATTAAATCCTGAAAGAAATGTAGATGCAGCGAGAAAAGAAATTAAGAAAGTTCTTTAAAAAGATTGTAGTCTAGAAGGGAAAGGAATGCTAAGAATTATGAAATTACTTGAAGCTATTTATCCGTTACTTAACGAAGGACAAAAGAAAGAAGTGGAACAACTTTTATCTGACTATCAAAAACTTGAAACTCATGATTTTATTAAGAAGCAAAGGAGATTTATCAACCGTACCGAAACAGAAGAGTTTTATATTGACAACCAAAATGAAAATATGGAAATAGATACACTCATCTTCTATTTGTTTATGATTAGGTATATTGAAACAACGGATTGGAGCGGTGAAGAATATCCTGGTCAAATAAAAAGATTTTTGCATTCACGACTAAAACAATATGGATATTCCAGTATAAAATTAAACGATACAGCTGTAAAAAGGAAATTGCAACATAATCAAGTTAAAAGAGGGGAATATATTCCGTTATTATTGAATTGTTATGACAAACAAGTTAGGCAGCTTGGTTTGAAAATAGCGATTTTTGACAATGGTTGTGATGAATATAATATTGCTCTAGTACCGATGGATTTGTTTATGAACATGGAGAATGAAGTGACCGATTGCGAGGTTACAGATACTATCATTTGGAGTTTGCATATCTTGCAAATTAGCGAAAAAAGATCCGATGCTATGCATTTGCTGCGAAAAAAATTAGGCATACCTTTATTAGAGATTAAAAACTTTATATCAACACTTCCAATATGTGTAGGGATAGGTTTAAAACGTGAATTAATAGAACTAAAATTAGAGTATGAAAAAGCTAACTGTATTATGTTACTGGAAGAATGCAGTGAATAATATGATTTTGCTGAAACTATATCTAACTAAAAAAACGTTAATATCGTTGTTATATCAACGTATTTAAGCCCTTTCTCGAACTTTCGAGAGAGGGGTTTTTTCTATACTTGGCTCTTTAAACTTACAAGTCCAAGTACTTTCAGATATCCTGAAGCACAGTTGTTGTCTTGAATATTAATAACAATTGTGATGTGTATTTTATATAGAATTGGCTGATACTATTTTTAGGTTTTTAATTTCTGAAATTGGAGGTCAATATATGAAAAAGCTATTAATAATATCATTTGCAGCAATGGCGCTTCTTGCAGCATGTCAGAACAAAACTGACGTCAAAAAAACTGAAGAAGTAAAAACAGAGAATGCTGCAAATCCAAGGAAGGTTGAAATAACAAAAGGTCAAGCAAATGCCAAAATTCTTAGTGACACAAACTGGCAGGGCACAAAAGTTTATGATAAAAATAAAAAAGATTTAACAGCGGAAAATTCAAATCTAATTGGTCTTGCTAAATATGATGCTGATTCAGGACGTTATGAATTTTTCGATCCAAATACAGGTGGAAGTCGCGACGATAAAGGTACTTTCTTTATTACGAATGATGGAAAACATAGAATATTGATTTCAGAAACGAAAAATTACCAAGCAATTGTTGAAATTACTGAGTTAACAAATAATATGTTTACGTATAAACAAATGGGGAAAGATGCAAATGGTAAAGATGTAGAGGTATTCGTTGAGCATGCCCCTTATAAGGACAAAAAGCTTACATTTACTGCACCAGATAAAACTTTAAATACTTCTACAGGCACTATAGTAAAAGATATTGATGGAGATAAGATTTTAGCTGATACCCTTTGGCAAGGCACTGTAGTATTAGATGTAAACAAAAATGATGTAACACAATTTAATACAAATTTTATTAGCCTGGCGAAATATGATGCTAATACGAATAAGTATGAATTTTTCAATCCTGACACGGGTAAAAGCCTTGGTGACTATGGTTACTTTAATGTTATTGATGGAAATAAATTAAGAGCTCATGTTTCAATTGGCGACAATAAATATGGGGCAGTACTGGAAATTACTGAGCTAAATAATAAGAAGTTCACGTATAAAAGGACTGGTAAAGACAAAGACGGTAAGGATATAACAGTATTTGTTGAGCATGAACCTTATACAGGTAAGCTTAAGCCAGAATTTACACTAAAATAATAAATCAACGGTATTAATCCTTGTATTATAAATGGAATAATGCCGTTGTCTCATTACTAAAAAAGTATCTTCTGCAACAAATCAAACTCTCAATTTTAATACTTGAGAGTTTTTTTCACTTTCTGGCATAGTTCAATCACTAACTTCGTACACTGAATGTAAAAGGGTGGTGGATATGGGTGAAGCGCTGGCTTGCACTAGGAGTAATTATGCTGATGAGTATAGTGGTCGTGGCATATGAAACAAATGCTTCGGATCGCAACTTCTTCTTACCGGACCCACTTGGTGGCCTGAAGATTGTTATTGATGCGGGGCACGGAGGTCAGGATGGAGGGGCTTCAAAGGGCGAAGTAATTGAAAAGGATATTACACTTGCGATTGCGCAGCATGTGGAGAAGCAGTTAAAGAAAAAAGGCGCAACAGTCGTAATGACTCGTACAACAGATGGAGACGTTATCGATGAGCACGCGTCATCGGAAAAATTTGGAACAATGAGAGAGCGAAAAAAGCAGGACATCTTTTTAAGAAAAGACATAGTAGGAAAAGAAAAACCGGATGTTTTTATTACAATTCATGCAAATGCCATTCCTGAAACAAAATGGCGTGGCGCACAGGTGTTTTATCATAAAGAAGGACATGCTGAAAGTGAATTATTAGCAAAGAGCATTCAAGAATCTATTCGCACTAACTTGAAAAATACTGATCGAGAAGCGTTGTCTATAAAGCAAATATATTTACTGAAAAAAGCTGAGGTACCTGCTGCTCTAGTAGAAACAGGATTTATAAGTAATGATGAGGAACGTGCATTATTAACTGACAAGAAATACCAAGAAAAAATGGGAGATGCAATTGTTGAAGGTATAGAAGCGTATTTATTAGCTAAAATTGAATAGAGCAACAACACACCGTAAATCAAAACATTTATGATATACTAACATTGAGATAATATAAGGGGAGTGTTCGTCGTGATAAATGAACAACAAGTACGAGAAATACTAGGACAACTACAAGATCCATTTTTACATAAATCATTCGCAGAAACAGACGGTATTACAAACGTAACAGTAAAAGAAGAGAAGAATCATGTCAGTGTAAAAATTGCGATTGCTAAAACAAATACACCTGAACAATTACAGTTACAAATGAAAATTGTTGAAGTTTTGAAAGAAGCGGGTGCGGGTACAGTTGGAATTCGTTTCGAAGAGCTATCAGCAGAAAAACTACAGAGCTTCCGTGGCGTTGCAACTGAGGCTGAAGCACAAGATATTTTATCTCCGCTTAGTACAGTACAAGTTATTTCAATTGCTTCTGGTAAAGGTGGCGTAGGGAAATCTACAGTATCCGTTAACTTAGCTGTTGCATTAGCTCGTCTAGGTAAGAAGGTTGGCTTGATTGATGCTGATATTTATGGGTTCAGTGTGCCTGATATGATGGGTGTTACAGATATGCCAAAAGTGATAGACAATCGAATTTTCCCTGTTGATCGCCTTGGAGTGAAAATGATTTCAATGGGCTTCTTTGTTGAAAATAACGCCCCGATTGTTTGGCGTGGACCAATGTTAGGTAAAGTGTTAGATCAGTTCTTCCGTGACGTAGAATGGGGCGAGTTAGATTATCTATTATTGGATTTACCGCCTGGTACAGGTGACGTTGCATTAGATATTCACCAGATGCTCCCTTCGTCAAAAGAAATTGTCGTAACAACACCACATCCGACGGCAGCGTTTGTTGCAGCTCGTGCAGGTGCAATGGCTTTACAAACAGACCATGAAATATTAGGTGTTGTTGAAAATATGGCATGGTATGAATCGAAATCAGGTGACCGTGAATTCGTTTTCGGTCAAGGTGGAGGTCCAAAATTAGCAGAAGAACTACGTACAGAGCTACTTGGACAAATTCCTCTTGGTCAACCTGACTGGTCAGACGAAGATTTTGCCCCTTCTGTTTATGCTGAAAAACATACAACAGGACAAATTTATTTAGACATCGCGACGAAAATCATCAATAAATTAAGTAATTAATTAATGAAAACGGATTTCCTCAAACAATGGAGGAAATCCGTTTTTCGATATAAGGGGTTACTGAGAGCCCTTTTGTTCCTTGGTTGTACCTTCACCGCCCCCACCAGCTTCTTTTTTTCCACCGCCTTCAGTTTTACCTGTTTCGCCAGCGCTCTTCCGAATAAGCTCCTGCCATTTTGACTGCATAAGAGGACTTTCAATCGTTTCTTTCACAATTTCCTCCATTTGTTTTCTCATGTTGGAGGATTTTAGAATAGTCTCTAACTGCTTTTGCATATCTGGCTGCCCAAAGAATGCCTCCATATCCTTTTGGAAAGTGGGGTCTTTCATTAATTCCTTCATAATATCCTGCTGCTGCTTTTGCATACTTTTAGCTACCGTTTCTTTAAACTTTGGATCTTCAAATGTTTTCTTCCAAAAGTCTTCTGCTTTCTTGGAAAGCAAAGTATCCTCGGTAGCTTTCTTCACTTCTTCATGTTCTAAAACCAATAATTCACGGAAACTAGGGTCCTCTAAAAGCTGTCGCAATGCCTTTTTACCTTCCTCGGTTTGTAAAGAGTCAATCATTATTTTTTTTATTTCATCATAGGACATGGTAGAGGTTTTTTCTTGTGAACAGGCAGAAAGAAAAAGTATTAGAATTAGAAATAAGGTGAATTTTCGCATTAATAATCAGTCCTTTCTATAGATAGACTCTTTCAATTATTGTTCACATTTATGATGACTTTATGTATTGGTTAAGATGAGAAATAGCTTTTTTAACGATGCATTGTTAAAATGAGTACAGATATACATTGAGAAATTGGGGGACATTTAGTTGTGACGATACGAAATTGGGCAAAGTTTTTCTTCTTTGCAATGCTCGTTGGTGGCGCGGTCAACGGAATTTGCAGTTTATTTATTCGATGGGACTTCTTCCAACCATATGTAGCAAATGGTCAATGGGGTGAATTCTTGGCAGGACTTTTATGGATGGTCTTCTTAGGATTCACAATGAGTGTTATTGCACAGGCAGGCTTTTTTGCTTATTTAACGCTCCATCAAGTAGGAGTTAATATTTTTAGAACACTTACATTATGGAATTGGGTTCAACTGGTGCTAATTGCTATTACTATTTTTGATATTATATTCTTCCGTTTTGTACCTGGTATAAAGGATGGACAAAGCTGGGTATTTTATATTGGCTTGTTAATTGTATTAATATTCGGAGCTGTAGCAACAGCCATGCAAAAAGTAAAATTAACAGGGAAAAAACATGTTTTCATTTCAGCTTTATTTTTTATGATTGTCGTTACAACATTGGAATGGACAATTGCGTTAATGGGTCGCGATGAAAATATTAACGAGTATGTTGCATTATTACTATTTCCACTACTCGCTGTAAATGCTTATCAATTATTAATATTACCAAAATATAATGCAAAATCCGATGAGGATCGTCAAAAATTAGAAGCACGCCGCAAAGCGCGGCTTGAACAAGCTAATAATGCATAATAAATTTAAGAAGAAGTTGCCTCTACAAATCGTTGGAGGCAACTTCTTTATTATGGTCTATCACCAAAAGTTGTGGATGACATTTGTTAAAACGTATGTAATGTATATAGGTTGATCTGCGTTCCGGCTAGTTGACTCCTTGGGGATTAGCGTTACAGATGAGACCCTCGAGAGGGCAGCGCGAGTGAAGCGGCTCATCGGACGTCCCTAGGAAGCTTTGCTCTGTGCGAAAGC
>NZ_JARVRU010000028.1:0-20281 GCF_030209535.1 Lysinibacillus sp. fls2-241-R2A-57 | reverse complement strand
ATTAAATCGAACTTTCAACTGCCTAATTTAAATAGTGGACTTTTTCAGTGCCCTCATTGGAAATATGCGGGTTTTTTTTGATAGAATCAGAAGATAGTTCAGATTTTTTGTTTTACCCCACTGCCTCATAAAGAGTTGGGATAGGGTATACTAGCGTGATGCTTCAATGGAAGAAGCTAATTCAGCAATAACTATTTTGCTACCTAACATTGGGCTGTTTTCTGGTTTTGCGCCTTCAGAACCTGGTTCTGGGCGGTGATGGGCAGCAGCGAATGCATCGCTATTACGCCAAGCTTGGAAATGCTCTTTAGACTCCCAGTACATATTGACGCTCATTTCGTCATAAGTCGGATCATCAGTTGACACTAACACCTCTACTTTATGGAAGCCTTCGAACTGTTGTAAAGGTCCTGGCTTTGTAAAGTTCGGTGCCATTTTCGCAGCAAAACCAGGTTTAACTTGAATACGATTTGTAACAATAATCATACACTTTTCCTCCCTAACCATTTTCTAATTAGAAAAAATCTACTATGTTGAATGAATTATTTTATTGTTATCATTCGCAAACAATAATAATTGGCGAGGGAAGACATTGTCAACAGAATTGCAATCTGAATTAGTAATAACTCGATATTTGTTGTATATGAAGTAAAATCTACTAGTATATTTGACACCTTAATTTTCTATTGACATAATAGTTTTTCAATAAGATGGCTCTTCACCAAAACGTGTGGTTGATTTCCGTTCCGACTGGGCGCTTTCCTGGGGGCGTCCGATGAGCCGCTTCACTCGCGATGCTCGCTCCAGGGTCTCATCTGTGACGCTGATCCCCAAGGAGTCGCCCAGTCTCCACTCCAATCAACTAGTATACAGCCCATATATTTTAAAAAATGTCATCCACAACTTTTGGTGAAGAGCCATAAGATGTAATCATATCCAAATATTGTGGATATAGTTTTTTCTTTTGTTGTGCTAAAATAAAGCATTCTTTTTTAGGAGTATAATGTATGAATGAACATCAATTTGATAAAAATTTGCATATTAATACAATCGGTGAACAATATGGTTTTCCTAAACTAGCTCATTACCACCGCTATGAGCCAACACCATATGTTGGTTTAGAGCAACTGTTTTCGGAATATGAAATGCCAGATAATTCAGTGTTTATCGATATGGGATGTGGAAAAGGGAGAGTACCTATTTATGTGCATCATAAATTTCATATTCCTACAATTGGGATAGAGATGGATGCAGGTTTTTATGCAGAGGCTGAGAATAATAAAAAGGGATATCTTCAAAAAAAGAGTGCTCAAGCTCCGATTTCCTTTCTTCATTCAATAGCGGAAGACTATGTTATTCAACCATGCGACACTGTTTTCTTTTTTTTCAATCCTTTTTCAATCCATATTTTCCGTACAGTCATTCATAATATTTGGAAGTCTTATGAGCAGCATATGCGTGAAATTCATATTATTTTATATTATCCACCTTATGATTATTTGCAGTTTTTACATCACGGGACACCTTTTGAATTGATTCATGAGGTTCATCTAGAAAATGAAACAAATATTAACGAACGCCTCTGTGTGTTTGCATTGAAAAAAGTGTAGAGCTTTGGAAATAATTCAGCTCTACGCTTTTTTATATTTATGAAATTTTTGGCTCATTACCGAAAGTTGTAGTTTATATTTTTTGAAATATATGCCCTGTATCAACCATAAGTTATAATGCTAATCCTTCTATTTCCCGGGTGATAAATGAATTATTAGTCTCTATAAGATAAATGTCATGAAGAACATTCGCAATAGATAGTGTCCTAGATCTTGCAATTTTCGCAAAAAGGACATCCTTTTTCGAGATTATATTATAAAAAATAATCGGAAATGATAGTTTTGTATTAATAGATATTTAAAATTAATAGATAATTCTTAAATTACAAATTATACTGAAAAATCACTCTAGACTAAATATAAAGAATGTTTTACAATGTAAAAGTCATAAATGAATAATATTGTAGTTTAGTTTTAGATAGTTATGAATAATTATTTTCGCTATTGAGGAAACGTCGTTAATTGTTTATAATTATCAGAAATATCTAACATTTGAAAAAATAGGGGGAATATAATGATGAAAGAGAACAAAAAGCTTAAAAAGTTCGGTTCACTTCTAGTTGCGTCTTCATTACTTGCTGGTGTTCTTGCTGGTTGTGGAAATGGAGATAGCTCGAGTTCAGGAGGTGGGTCATCATCAGGTGGCGGTGGCTCTTCTGACGGAGATACTATTAAAATTGGTGCAAATTTAGAGCTTTCAGGTAACGTAGCCTCCTATGGTTCTTCAATTGGACTAGGTGCAGAGCTTGCAGTTAAAGAAATTAATGATAAGGGCGGTATTGACGGTAAGAAAATTGAGCTTATTAAAGTAGATAATAAATCAGAAAACGCAGAGGCTACTACAGCAGCTATTAAACTAGCAACACAAGATAATGTAGTTGCAATGCTAGCCCCAGCAACTTCTGGTAACACAGTTGCAACTGTGCAAATTGCGAACGACAAAAAAATTCCAATCGTTACTGGTTCTGGTACAGCTCCTAACATTACAGTAAATGATGATGGCAGCGTTAATGAATACGCATTCCGTACGTGTTTCATTGATCCATTCCAAGGGATTGTGGCAGCGAACTTCGCTTCTAATGACTTGAAAGCTAAAAATGTAGCTATTTTTGCGGACAATGCGTCTGACTATGCAAAAGGTTTAGCAAAATCATTTAAAGAAACAATCACTAAAAATGGTGGGAAAGTTGTAGAAGAAGAGGCGTATGTGGCTAAGGATACGGACTTCCGTACACAATTAACAAATATTAAAGCGGCTAAACCAGACTTTATCTTTATCCCAGGATACTATGAAGAGGTTGGTTTAATTGTTAAACAAGCACGTGAAATGGGTATCGATGTACCGCTGATGGGAGCTGATGGTTGGGATTCACCAACATTAGTAGAGCTAGCTGGTGCGGATGCGTTGAATAACACATATATTACAAACCACTACTCTGCAGAAGACCCAGATCAAAAAATTCAAGACTTCGTAAAGGCGTTTAAAGCAGCGAACGGTGATAAAGCACCGGATGCATTCAATGCACTTGGCTATGACACAATTTACTACATTGCTGATGCTATTAAGCGTGCAGGCTCTACGGATGGAGAAGCAATTCAAAAAGCATTGGCTGACACAAAAGATCTTTCTTTAGTAACAGGTACTTTCTCAGTTGACAAAGATCATAACCCAATTAAAACAGCAACAGTTCTTGAATTTAAAGACGGTAAACAAGTGTTCAACTCTAAAGTTAATCCTTAATGTTTTGTAGGCAAGGGGGAGGCGGGTAAACACGCCTTCCCTTTCGTATTTTATAGTCAACTTTAAAATATTTTTTTAAGAGGACACAATTTAGTCTGCATTCAATAATAACATGTAGAAGTAAGTCCAATTTTTGCATTTTTCTAAAAATAAAAGGAGTGAACGCTCATGGAATGGATACAGCAGCTTGTGAATGGTATTTCACTAGGTAGTATCTACGCATTAATAGCGTTAGGGTATACGATGGTATACGGGATTATTAAGCTAATTAACTTTGCCCACGGCGATGTCTTCATGATTGGGTCATTTATTGGCTTTTACGCAATTGCTAAATGGGAGCTTGGCTTCTTCCCAGCACTATTATTGGCGATGGCAGTTTGTGCAATCTTTGGTGTTGTAATTGAACGTATTGCTTATAAGCGTTTGCGAAATGCAACACGTATTGCAGCTTTAATTACGGCAATCGGTGTATCGCTATTAATCGAATACACGACTATTTTCTTCAGAGGTGCGCAACCAGCGGCATATCCTGAAGTCATTAAAAATAAATCTTTTGATGTTTTCGGAGTTCAAATTAGTAGTACATCCATTTTAATTTTAACTGTAGCAATTGTACTGATGATTCTTTTACAATTCATCGTACATAAAACAAAGATCGGAAAAGCGATGCGCGCGGTTTCTCATGATGCCGATGCAGCACGTTTGATGGGTATTAACGTAGATAATACAATTTCAGCGACATTCGCAATTGGTTCTGCTCTAGCTGGTGCAGCAGGTGTGATCTTTGGTGTTTACTATACGAAAATTGATCCATTAATGGGTGTTATTCCAGGGGTTAAAGCGTTCATCGCTGCAGTACTTGGTGGCATTGGTATTATTCCTGGTGCCATGGTTGGCGGTATGTTATTAGGTGTTGTGGAATCATTAGTAAGTGCACTTGGCTTCTCCTTATGGCGTGATGCAGCGGCATTCGTTATTTTAATTTTAATTTTAATCTTCAGACCATCGGGTATCTTCGGTAAAAATACCCGTGAGAAAGTGTAGGTGAGCGGTAATTATGAAAAAGTCTAAATTCTTTTGGGGCTATGCCGTATTAGCGTTAGTCATCTATGCAGTTATTCAGGTGCTAATTTCAACGAACATTCTCGATATGTACTATCAAAATATGTTAATCACAATGTGTATTAACATTATGCTTGCGGTTAGCTTGCACATTGTCATTGGTATTACTGGCCAATTCTCGATTGGGCATGCAGGTTTCTTAGCAGTAGGGGCATATATTTCTGCGATTATTACAACTAAATTAATGCTTCCGTTCCCATTAGCAATTTTCTTAGGGGCGCTGGCAGCAGCAGTCGCAGGTTTAATCGTAGGTATTCCAACACTACGTTTAAAGGGTGACTATTTAGCGATTGCGACACTTGGATTTGCGGAAATTATACGTATTGTCTTTTTAAATACGGATTATGTTGGTGGCGCAGCGGGGATGCAGGTTAAATATTTATCAAATTGGACTTATGCGTTCGTTGGTGTAGTTCTAACAATTCTAGTAATCTCTAACTTTACAAATTCTCGTCATGGACGTGCATGTATTTCGATTCGTGAGGACGAAATTGCGGCAGATGCAATGGGTATTAACACAACCTACTATAAAGTTGTAGCGTTCGCAATTGGTTCCTTCTTTGCCGGTCTTGCAGGGGCCATCTTTGCACATAATTTTTACATTATTCAACCGACAACTTTCGGTTTCTTAAAATCATTTGATATTTTAATCTATGTCGTTCTTGGTGGTTTAGGAAGTCTTTCAGGGTCCGTTATTGCTGCGATTTTCTTAACAGTAATCTCAGCTTACTTAGCAAACTTCCCAGAAACACGTATGATTATTTATAGCTTAGTATTAATAGTGGTAATGCTGTACCGTCCAACAGGTTTGATGGGAACAAAAGAATTTACGGATTTATTTAAGTTTGGTAAAAAAGGAGGTACAAAATAATGACTGGAAACCTTCTTATCAATGTTGAAAATATGGGCATTCAATTCGGTGGTTTAAAGGCGGTACAGGGCGTTAATATGTACCTTAATCAAGGAGAACTAGTAGGTCTTATAGGGCCAAATGGTGCTGGTAAAACAACGAGCTTTAACATGCTTACCGGAGTGTATACACCAACTGAAGGTACGATTACATTTGATGGTATAAAGATAAATGGGCTTGCACCATACCAGGTAACACAAAAGGGTATTAGCCGTACGTTCCAAAATATTCGTTTATTTAAAGAACTCTCTGTTTTAGATAATGTTAAGGTAGCGAACCATTCACTTGCCAAGCATTCCATGTGGTCCTCCATTTTCCGTTTGCCGAATCACTTTAAAGGTGAGGCAGAAATGGAGCTTCAATCTATTGAGTTCCTAAAAATCTTTGGCTTAGATGTTTATAAGGATGAGCTTGCGAAAAATTTACCTTATGGGATGCAGCGTCGACTAGAAATTGCTCGTGCCCTAGCTGCGAAACCTAAGCTACTATTATTAGATGAGCCAGCAGCAGGCATGAACCCGCAGGAAACGCACGATTTAATGGAATTAATAGCGTTTATTCGTAAAGAATTTGGCTTAACAATTCTTCTAATTGAGCATGATATGAGCTTAGTAATGGGAATTTGTGAACGTATTTATGTGCTCGATCACGGTCAATTAATCGCTGATGGGACACCAGAAGAAATACGCAACAATCCAAAGGTAATTGAAGCTTACCTTGGCGAGGAGGTTATCGGCTAATGCTAAAAGTACAAAACATAGATGTATTTTACGGAAACATTCAAGCATTAAAGGGCCTCTCTTTGGAAGTAAATGAGGGTGAAATCGTAACATTAATCGGTGCAAACGGTGCTGGTAAAAGTACATTATTAAAAACATTGTCAGGTTTATTAAAACCAAAGGGCGGCATCATTGAATATGAAGGCTTCTCCATTGCAGGGAAGGCTGCGCAGACAATTGTAAAATCAGGTATTTCACATGTTCCAGAGGGGCGTCGTGTTTTTGCCAATATGTCAGTTGAAGAGAACTTAGAGCTTGGGGCATATCTTCGTAACGATAAAGCTGGTATCAAAAAAGATATGGACCATGTGTTTGAACTATTCCCACGTCTTTTGGAGCGCCGTAAACAGCAATCAGGTACATTATCTGGTGGTGAGCAACAAATGCTGGCGATGGGTCGAGCATTAATGGCAAAACCGAAATTGTTATTGATGGATGAACCTTCAATGGGGCTTGCACCACTCATGGTAAAAAATATTTTTAATATTATTGAGCAAGTCAATAAAGAGGGTACAACCGTTTTGCTTGTTGAGCAAAATGCGAATATGGCCCTATCAGTAGCAAATCGTGCGTACGTACTTGAAACAGGACGTATTGTATTATCAGGTACAGCAAAAGAGCTTCAAGAGAGTGAGCAAGTAAAGGCAGCTTATTTAGGTGGCTTATAGAGAGAAGGCGTCTCGATTTTCGAGGCGTCTTTTTTTGCGAAGGGATTGGGTTGGCGGATAGAAATTTTAAAGTGACGGAAAGGGAGAACAGAGCGACGGATAGAACAATCAAAGCGACGGATAGAACAGTCAAAGTGACGGAAAGAAGGACCAGATCGATGTAGAATGATCAAGGCGACGGAAAGAAGGGTCAGAGCGACGGATAGAACAATCAAAGCGACGGATAGAAAGGCTAAAGTGACGGATAGAACAGTCAAAGTGACGGAAAGAAGGACCAGATCGATGTAGAATGATCAAGGCGACGGAAAGAAAGGTCAGAGCGACGGATAGAACAATCGAAGCGACGGAAAGAAAGGCTAAAGCGACGGATAGAACAGTCAAAGTGACGGAAAGAAGGACCAGATCGATGTAGAATGATCAAGGCGACGGAAAGAAAGGTCAGAGCGACGGATAGAACAATCGAAGCGACGGAAAGAAGAGCCAGAGCGACGTAGAATGATCAAGGCGACGGAAAGAAAGGTCAAAGCGACGGATAGAACAGTCAAAGTGACGGAAAGAAGGACCAGAACGACGTAGAATGATCAAAGTGACGGAAAGAACAATCAAATTGACGCAATAACAGTAGCATTCATCCTTTATTATTTGATAATGTGGACGAAAGGAGTGATGTTTTATGAAGTATTCAGCACAATATTTTATTGAAAAATTGAATTTAGCAGAGCATCCTGAAGGAGGTTATTATATTTCCTCGTTTCGAGCATCTGAGGATATTGCTGTAAGGGATGTGCAAAGACCGATTTATACGAGTATTTATTTCTTACTACGTTCACAGGACATATCGCATTTGCATCGTTTGAAATCGGATGAGCTTTGGTATTATCATGCTGGCAGTCCATTAACAGTCCATATGATTTTCCCGGATGGTACATATGAGGCGAAGAAGCTTGGAATAAATGTAGAGGCAGGAGAAGTACCTCAAATAGCAGTACCGAAAAACACTATATTTGGCTCGTCTGTAGAGGATGCAGATACATTTAGTTTGGTAGGCTGTATGGTTGCACCAGGCTTTGATTTTGAGGACTTTGAATTGTTTACACAAGATGAGCTGTTAGCTGACTATCCACAGCACAAGACAGTTATTCGAAAAATGGCTTACACGACAATTTAAGCGAGCGCTGTTTCCTCCGCTTACGTTGGACGCTGTCACTGCGCTTTCACACAGAAATCTCTCTTGCTGCTGCCGCTTCGCTTTCGCGCATGAAAAATATTGCTGCTGCCGCTTCGCTTTCGCACAGACAAACCCCTCTCGGCGAAGAGCCATACTGACACTTTAATTTCATTGACACATAGTGTTTAAACAACATGAGCCGTCTCAAAGTTAGTTGAGACGGCTCTTTATATTTACCACAAAATTGTTTCAGGATAATTCGTTTTGATTTCAATTTCATGCAACGATTTTTTGGTAGTTATCGCAGCTTCCATGAGCTGTGATTTTAGCGCTACATATTCATCGTCTTCTAACATTAATCGGAGAGCAAATGCCGCTAATTGAGCTTTCCTTTCCTCTAAATCTAGTTGAATATACTCTAGGTTTAATAGATCTACATACTGCGTCGCATAACGGAATGTTAATGGACTTTTAGTATGTAGCATTCTTAAAAATACTAAATATTCTTCCTCCTTAAACTCCTGCTCTAAACAATCAGCAACCGTTGCTTGGAATTTACGAATTGCAGCAACGTCCATATTCCAGTCAGAAGAATCAATTAGCTCTTTGTGTAGGCGAATGAAATCATTTAATGCGATAGCCGTAAAAATCAGCTCTGGCCAAAGAACCTCTGTTGCGAAATAAACATTTTTGTTTGGAAAAATTAGTTCATGCTGTGTCAGGACACTTTTATTAAGTCCATTACTGACAAACTCAAGCTGATGCTCTCCCTTAGCAGCTTGACGGAGATTATGGCAAACACTAAGGATGCGAAGACGCGCACCTTGATAATCATAATACTTGTTTTCATCACCAGTTACTTTATGAATGGCATTGATCAATTCATCTAAGTCCCAAAAATCCCCGCTAATACATGCTCCCGTTAACTGCTCAGTACTTTGAATTGACAGCATAATCTCATCCCCTTAAATTGCTTTATTTTGGAGTGTAGTTAAGTAGTTTGAATAGTTCTGTTCGTTCTTTTTCTGTTAAATCGTGCCACTGTCCAACCTTTAAATTTCCAAGCTTAATATTCATAATACGAATACGTTGTAGACGCTTAACGGAGTAGCCAAGTGCCGAACACATACGACGTATTTGACGATTTAAGCCTTGCTCTAAAATAATTTTAAAGACTCTATCAGATATTTTTTCAACATAACAAGGTAAGGTTGTAGTATCTAAAATATCTACACCAGCCCCCATTTTTTTAATAAATTGCTCTGTAATAGGCTTATCAACTTGTACGATATATTCTTTTTCGTGATGGTTTTCCGCACGTAAAATTTTATTGACGATGTCACCGTCGTTTGTCAGTAATAATAGCCCTTCTGATTCCTTATCGAGTCGTCCAATATGAAAAATACGTAGAGGGTGATTGACAAAATCAACGACATTTCCTTTTATATGTTGTTCAGTTGTACTTGTAATTCCTACTGGTTTGTTTAAGGCAATATAAACGAGCTGTTCTTCTTTTTTTACCTCTTTTCCATCAACGCAAACCATGTCACCTGCCTCAACTTGACTGCCAACTGTTGCAAGTTCACCATTAATCGTTACTTTACCCTCTGCTATCCATTTATCTGCGCCGCGACGAGATACGATGCCTGTTTCACTCAAATATTTATTAATCCGCATACTGGTCTCCTATACATTTATATTATTTTTAAGTATACATTATCGTTGGTCACACCGTGAATCCTGAAGCTTTTCTAGTAAAAATAAATTACTGGTAAAAAATTTAAAAAAGTTGAAATTATTTTTCGTTTCTGACAATATATTGAGTAAGAGGGTATCTATGAAAATATTGTTATTTCGATATGAAATGTCGATTTTTGTAGATATATTCTCATTATTTTGTGTAAAGGGGAGAAGTAAAATGGTTTATGCATTTCCAAACACTGAAGGATCGGTAGTTCAATTCAAGGAGAAATATGAAAATTACATTGGTGGAGAATGGACACCTCCAGTGAAAGGACAATACTTTGATAATGTTACACCTGTTACTGGACAAGTTTTTACACAATTAGCTCGATCTACTGCTGAAGATATTGAACTTGCACTTGATGCAGCGCATGCCGCAAAGGATGCATGGGGCAAAACATCCCCAACAGAGCGTGCAAACATTTTACTTAAAATTGCGGACCGTATTGAGCAAAACTTAGAAAAGCTAGCCGTTGCCGAAACATGGGATAACGGAAAAGCGGTACGTGAGACATTAAATGCAGATATCCCTCTTGCCATTGATCATTTCCGTTATTTTGCGGGGGCTTTACGTGCACAAGAAGGCGCGGTAAGCCAAATCGATAATGATACAGTCGCTTATCACTTCCATGAGCCAATTGGGGTAGTAGGTCAAATTATCCCTTGGAATTTCCCGTTATTAATGGCCGTTTGGAAGCTAGCACCTGCACTGGCAGCTGGAAACTGTGTGGTGTTGAAACCAGCTGAGCAAACGCCAGCTTCGATTATGGTGCTCATTGAATTAATAGAAGATTTATTGCCATCAGGTGTACTGAACGTTGTCAATGGCTTTGGTTTAGAGGCAGGGAAGCCGCTAGCATCAAATCCACGCATTGGTAAAATTGCCTTTACTGGTGAGACAACGACAGGTCGCTTAATTATGCAATATGCTTCACAAAACCTTATTCCAGTTACGTTAGAATTGGGCGGCAAGTCGCCAAATATTTTCTTTGAGGATATTATGGACGAGGATGATGCCTTTTTAGATAAAGCAGTTGAGGGCTTTGTATTATTCGCTCTAAACCAAGGTGAAGTATGTACATGTCCTTCTCGTGCAATAATTCAAGAGTCTATTTACGATAAATTTATGGAACGCGTTCTACAGCGTGTTGAAGCGATTAAAGTTGGAAATCCGCTTGATCCGAATACGATGATGGGTGCACAGGCTTCAAGTGAGCAAATGGAAAAAATTCTTTCTTACTTAGATATTGGTAAGCAAGAAGGTGCAGAATGTCTAATTGGAGGAGAGAAAAATAATGTAGGATCTGGCTTTGAAAATGGTTACTACATTAAGCCAACTGTCTTTAAAGGGCATAATAAAATGCGCATTTTCCAAGAAGAGATCTTCGGGCCAGTTGTTGCCGTAACAACATTTAAAACAAAAGAGGAAGCATTAGAAATTGCAAATGACACATTATATGGTTTAGGTGCAGGTGTCTGGACACGTGATATGAATACTGCTTATCGCTTCGGTCGTGGTATTCAAGCAGGACGTGTTTGGACAAACTGCTACCATGCTTATCCTGCACATGCTGCGTTCGGTGGCTATAAAATGTCGGGTGTTGGTCGTGAAAACCATAAGATGATGTTAGCGCATTATCAGCAAACGAAAAACTTATTAGTTAGCTATAGCGAAAACAAACTTGGTTTCTTCTAATTAATAGGGAGGTGCATGAGCGTGGTCGTGCGTGTTTTAGCAACTGAAGAAGCGCTGGCACTAATCGAGTTTTTGAAAGAAAAGCATGGACCCATTATGTTTCATCAATCAGGTGGATGCTGTGATGGTTCATCGCCAATGTGTTATCCAGAAGGCGACTTACTATTAGGTGATCAAGATGTTTGTCTTGGAGAAATTGGTGGTGCTCCCTTCTATATGCATAAAAATCAATATGATTATTGGAAGCATACACAAATAATCTTGGACGTAGTCGATGGCAGAGGCGGTATGTTCTCGCTTGAAGGCGTTGAAGGTAAACGGTTTTTAACAAGGTCAAGAGCCTTTTCAACAGAGGAGTTAAAAGAATTAGGCTTAATTTAAAGCTTTATGGACAGCGGCAAAAGGTATTGCCGCTGTTTTTCTATGTCATTTTTTCTGAAACAGTTTATGTAAGGCTATATTATTTGGAGAGTTACGTAATATCAAAAATAATTGTAATCGATCCTGTAAGGTTTCCTTGAATAAGGACTTTCTACTGGTTATGGTTATTTCAATCAACATTAGTTCCTCCACTCATTTTTAATTATTTTCATTAAACCATATAAAATCGAGTCATATACATTAAATTAAGCTTACTTTTTGTGTTAATTGTTACAAAACTGATGAATCCTTTTTATATTTTATTACGTAAATATGGAAAAGGAGTGGGTAGAAAATGGAATTTACAATAATCGGAAATCAATTTACACAAACTGTGGAGGATGTAGCTAAGGCTGTCGGATGGACAGTTGATCGTAAAATTGTACTAGCAATTGCAAGCAAATATGTGGCGTCAGGAAAAACCTTTGATGCGGTTAAATATAAAGAAGTGTTACAAGAAATGAAGGAGCAATCTTCATGGGCTTCTCCGTTAAGAACAGCAGTAAGATATAGTATTGCTGCAAATTTGATGGAGCAAGAGGATACAAAACAAGCGGTAAAAAATCTACTGTCAAACGTAAGCATATTGAAGGAAGCAAAATTTAGAAGCGGTAATTTTATTTTTATTGGTGCACAGTTTTTAACGGAGGTGGAAAGTGAAAAAAGTGCACATGCACAGGCGGCGCGTGCATTATTTGAAGAGATCCGTAAGCATCATCGATTTTTAACTGCTAACGATGACATTCCTTACGTAGTATTGTTAAGTAACCCATCTGATGACGTTGTTCTCCGTGCTGAAACGATGAATCGTTATTATAAAGAATTACGTACATATAATTTTAATGCGGGGAACGAGCTACAATGGCTATCACAAATATTGACTTTCCTTTCTCCTCAATATGATAGTACATTAGTGCCGAATGTGGTGACAATCCGTGACACATTAAAGAAACAGGATGTAAAGGTCAAAACGATTAACTATCCATTATTAGGATTTTTAGCGATTCTTGAAGTGAATAATGCACACCTTCAACAGATTGTAGATTTATACCATGAATTGAAGGGTATGAAACTATTAAAATGGCATCGTGAGTTCGTGTTATTTATGGCCGTACAAATTGCTATCTATGATATGGCTAAGGTACAACAATCTTTATCAATGACAATCATGTCATCTATTCAATTAATAATTCAAGCACAACAAACAGCAATGTTAGTATCAGTTTCTGCAGCTGCTGCAGCTTCTAGTTCAAGTTCTTCATGATAAAATAAAGAAGAACATGATTTTTGGAGGTGCATTTGAAGGATGAAGGAAACGAAGCTTTGGATTAATGGCCAATGGAAAGAAGCAAAGGAAGCATATGAGCTGAGATCACCCTATAGCGGAGCGGTAATTGCAAAAGTTGCAAAGGCATCGATTTTAGATGTAGAGCAAGCAATAGTAGGTGCTCAAGAGGCGTTCCAATCGTTTAAAAAGACAACAGCCTATGAACGTGCCGAAATTTTATATAAAGTAGTCGATATAATGCGACAACGAAAAGAAGAATTTGCTGAGATTTTAGCGTTAGAGGCAGGAAAGCCAATTTCGGCTGGATTAACTGAAATAGAACGTACAATAGCGACTTATCAGTTTGCAGCAGAAGGTGCTAAGCAAGCAATGGGTGAGACGGTGCCAATGGATGCCGCACCTGGGGCAGGGGATCGTATTGGCTGGACAAAACGAGAACCTTTAGGTGTAATTTCAGCTATTACACCATTCAATTTCCCATTTAATTTAGTAGCACATAAATTAGGTCCTGCCTTTGCAGTTGGCAATACAGTCGTATTAAAGCCAGCAAATCAAACACCATTAAGTGCTATAGTATTGGCTGAAATATTTAAGGAAGCGGGTCTTCCTGATGGTGCGCTACAAATTGTTACTGGTAGCGGTGGTGAGCTTAGCGATACACTCGTGACACATCCATACGTGAAAAAGGTGACATTCACGGGCAGTGGCAAGGTTGGTTTGGGCATTAAGGAAAAAGTCGGTTTACGTAAAGTAACATTAGAGCTTGGGTCCAATGCAGCGGTAATTGTCGAACCATCGACACCGATTGATAAAATTATTCAGCGTTGTGTCGGAGGTGCCTTTAATTTTGCAGGTCAGGTTTGTATTTCATTACAACGTATTTACGTACATGCATCAATTATCGATGAGTTTACAAAAGCATTTGTGGCAGAAACAGAAAAGCTTGTAGTAGGTGACCCGCTCGATAAAAATACAGATGTTAGTGCGATGATTAATTCTGGTGAAGTCGAACGTATTCGTCAATGGATTGAGGAAGCAAAGGCTCAAGGGGCGGTAGTTGCAACAGGAGGAACGTTCACTGAGCGTACATTAACACCAACTGTTATGACGAATGTGACGGCGGATATGAAAGTAGTTTGTCAAGAAACATTCGCGCCAATCGTCTCAATTGTTTCATATGAAACATTAGACGACGCTATTCGACTAGTGAATGAGTCGGAACTTGGCTTAAATGCAGGGATTTATACAAATGTATTGCCAGATGCGTTACGTGCAGCGGATGAATTACAAGTAGGCGCTGTTATTATTAATGATATTCCGACATTCAGAGTTGACAATATGCCATATGGCGGCGTAAAAATGAGTGGATACGGTCGTGAAGGCATTAAGTGGGCTATTGAGGAAATGACGGATATGAAATTTATTACGATGAAAAAATCATTCTAAATTTGCATCAACTCTTTTTCTGCGATACGATGACGAAAGAACATACATGAAGGGAAGTTATAAGATTTATGACAAACAACGCTGTACCAATGAGCATGTCACGTACGGTTCAAACTCGTCTCGTATTACCGCCAGATACAAATAATCACAACTCCATTTTCGGTGGAAGAGTGTTAGCTTATATTGATGAAATTGCTGCCATCACAGCCATGAAGCACGCAAAAGGGCTTGTAGTAACAGCTTCTATTGATTCTGTTGATTTTTTATCAGCAGCACATGTAGGGGATATTTTAGAAATTGAAAGTATTGTTTCATCAACGGGACGTTCTTCAATGGAAGTCTATGTTCGAGTTATTTCACGAAACATTGAAACTGGTGAGGAAAAATTAACAACGGAATCCTTTGTAACGATGGTTGCAGTAGATGATGAAGGGAAACCTAGACCAGTTCCAGCAATTTATCCTGAAACAGATGCAGAAAAACGTCTGTTTGAGACAGGACCAGCACGACGAGAGCATCGGAAACAAAAACGTGCATTACCGCATTAAATGAAAGTATTATGACTGTCCTATAAAAAATAGGAGTTCGTTTCTAAGTGGAGAAAAGATGACTTCGGTTTGTTGACCGAAGCCATCTTTTTTTATGTCCAATATGTATGTGACTGCACATTTGCCACAGAGAACGCTTTCCGCTGGCGTGACCTAAGCATCTTATTCGCTCATACTTTACTTCATATGCTTTCATATCAACAATACTTTTTTATCAAGAACAAATTTTAAAGTTAATATCGAATTAATATAAAGTTAAGATTGTTTTTTATTTCAATTTGTATACTTTCAGTGGAGGTGTTCAAAATGTCCGATTACATAATCGAAACTATTGATTTGTGTAAAAAATATAAAACAACTTATGCAGTAAAAGATTTAAATTTGAAAGTAAAGAAAGGAGAAATTTATGGCTTTTTAGGTCCTAATGGTTCGGGAAAAACCACTTCTATAAAAATGTTATTAGGGTTAATAAAGGCTTCATCTGGTTCAGTCACTTTATTTGGGAAAAAACTAGAGAGTGATAGAAACCATATACTAAAAAAAGTTGGTGCATTGGTTGAATCCCCCTCATATTACGGTCATCTAACAGGCTATGAAAATCTTAAAATTATACAACGAATGCTTAATGTACCAGAAGGGCGAATCGAAGAGGTATTAAATATTGTTAGATTAACAAATGCTAAAAATCAACTTGTAAAACAATATTCTTTAGGGATGAAACAACGACTTGGAATTGCAATAGCGCTCCTAGGAGAGCCCGAGTTACTTATTCTAGATGAGCCTACAAATGGTTTGGATCCAGCAGGTATTCATGAAATTCGTGACTTAATTAAAAGTCTTCCTGAAACTGAGGGGATAACCATCTTAATCTCTAGCCATTTACTTAGTGAGATTGACCAAATGGCAACTCAAGTCGGAATTATTTCTGATGGAAATCTAATCTATCAGGATTCCATTGAAGTATTACGGAATATGGATAATCCTCATATTAAAATACGTGTCAATGATTCTAATAAAGCAAAATCTATTTTGGAGGAAAAAACAAATCTTCATATTGAAGTGGACAAAAATGGTGATTTACTTATTAGTAAAACTGATGATGACCATATTTCAGTGATAAATAGTATTTTGGTCAATTCTAATATTTCGGTTTATCGAATTGAAGAAGTAAGGTCCTCTCTTGAAGAAATCTTCCTTAACATTATTAAGGGGGAAAATACATGAAAGAAATTATTGTAGGAGATAGCATAAAGTTTAAACGTTCTAAGTTAATCTTGATTACCATACTATTTCCTTTATTTGTTTTTATGATGAACTTTACTGATTTTTATTTTAGATTTGATTTAAATAAAGAAATGGCACAGGAATTACATACTAGTGATTGGTCTTTTCTGGTTATTAGTTGTCATTGGTCTATGTTCATAATGGTTCCTTTAAGTATTACTATATTTGCTTCTAAAATAGTCAATATAGAGCATGAAGCGAATGCTTGGAAGATTCTATTTTCTTTACCTATATCTAGATATTATATATATTTATCTAAATTTATTTATTTACTTGTACTTTGTGCGTTTTCAGCTACTTGTATTGTAGGGTCTATTCTCTTTATTGGTCTTTTTTTGGACTTTAATGGCCCTATACCATGGGGGTTAATTTTAGAGCAAGCCTTTTACCCCTATATTGTATCTTTTCCATTAATAGCTTTTCAGCTTTGGATATCGGTGGTTTGTCAGAATCAAATGATTTCTATTTCTATAGGTGTGATATTCACCATTTCTGGATTTTTCCTTCAGAATATAAAATGGTTATTCTGGATATATCCAATTTGGGGGACTCCTATCTTACCATCTGATGAGTTTAATGAAGTAATTTCTAACAATGATTTATCGTTTTTTTTCATAATGAGTTTTATTGTAGGAACAATCTTCCTAATAAGCGGCATGGTTCATTTTAGTAAAAAGGATATGAGATAGGGAGAGGGTGAATGGAATGATAACGACATTGGTTTTAAATGAATATATGAAATTAAGAAGGCAATGGCTTTGGGCAGTATTAATAATAGTCCCACTTGTAAGTTGTTTGTTAGGCTATAATAATTTCTTTACTTATCAGGATATTTTAGTACAAAAGGATGATAACGAATGGACGGAAGCATGGACACAAGCATCGCTTTTTTATGGCATGATCATGTTACCTATTTTATCCGGATTTTACTGTTCTATAAGCTGTAGAAACGAAAATTCAGGGGGCGGATGGAAGCAGATGTTGGCATTACCTCCATCTAGGATAATGATTTATATAGCGAAAATGATTCTTATTTTAATTCTTGTGTTTGTAACACAACTAGTATTGGTATCAGAGTTTATTATTACAGGATTAATACTAGGACTACATGATTCCATCCCTTGGTTTTTTTTATTTAAGGTGCTTGTACTTGGGTTTTTAGCTGTATGTGCTTTAGTTGCTATACAACTCTGGATGGCATCACAAATTAAGAGCTTTGTAACACCGATTTCTATAAATGTTGCACTTACTTTGCTAGCGTTTGTAACCGTAGGATCCGAATTGGGTAATTTTTATCCCTGGGCACAGCCTACACTCGCTATGTCTTCACCAGATGAGGTAGGTATTCATTCTGTACTGTTTTTCTTATCAATAAATTTAGTGACATTTAGTGTAGCAACAGTTTTAGGAATAGTTACATTTGATAAAAAGGATATTTACTAACAAATTATTTTGTCTGTATTTTGAGGGGGAGAAAGATGACTAAAAAAGTGCTTATAACTAATCTAGTTTTAATGATGATTAATTTATTATCTATGTTTTGGAATTATTTCCAAGCTTCTGCGGTCTATAAAATGTTTACAAATGATGTAGGTCTAAAAGTAATTGATTTTAACTTGATAACTATAAAGTTTACAGGTATAGATGATTCTGTACAGAGCATTTATAATTTTCCTGTGTTTATTTTGGGGTTAATAATGATAGTAAATATTTGTTTTTTTATTGTAAGCAAACACAAAACTACAGAAAGCCCACTAGAGATTTAATGAACTATAGTGAAAAGAATTTATGGAAATGCTTGATCAAAGAGCATTTCCATAAATTTTTTAGATTTGAGTTTAATTGAAACCGGAAAAACACCAAGAAAACTTTAATTAGTATCTAATTTAAAACTGACATAAATAACAGTACCTTCATGCAAGGTGCTTTCAACAGTAATAGAACCTTGATGGGCTTCGATTAGTTGCTTAGCAATACTCATACCTAAGCCCGTTCCTTCAGAGGGTATTTTAGTTGATGTCCCTCTATAATATCTATTAAATAGATTTTTTAGAGTTTCGTTATTCATTCCTACACCATTATCTGAAACCTCAATTACTAAATGATCTCTTTTTTCAACCGATAACATAATTTCGGTCCCAGCAGGATTGTGGATGATAGCGTTCATTATAAGATTATTAAGAGCACGCTTTAGCATCTGTTCATCAAAAATAAAGGGAATAAAATGATTTGTATTTATTTTGATTGAGATGTTCTTGTGTTTAACTAGAGGGTTATCTGTCAGTTCTATGACTATATCATGAACAAATTGGGTAATATCTTTTTTTTGCAGGCTTAAAGGGAATTGACCATTATCAAAATGAAAAACTGTGTTTAGATCTTCAATTATATTCTCCATATGAATGGCTTGTTTTCTTATTAGTGATGTGAATTTTTGCTTTTCCTTCTCGCTCCATTCATGTTTATCAGAAGATAACATATACGAGTACCCTTTTATGTAAGTAAGAGGAGTTTTTAAATCATGAGATATACTGGCTGTCCACTCTTTCCTCATTTTTTCTAGTTCTTTTCTTTCTAATTCATTTCTTTGTAATGTTTCAGTTAAGGTCCTTAGTTGAATAAATATATCTTGATAGGCATTAAATCTTGGTTTTTTATGACTTTTAGTTTTTTTCCTCATTCTATTTGGTTCATGATAGACACCTTTTGATAATAATAAAATCCAATCTAATATGTAGAAAAAATCTGAACCTATCCACCAGCCATAAAGTAAACAGAATAAAATCACTGCTAAATAAGGTAGTATAGGCAACAGTATTTGATTAACAAAGTATGTAGCAATAGATTCATCAGAAGTAAACCAAATAATTAAATGATTAAATAAAGTTGAAAAAAGAACAATCATACTAAAAACAAAAATGAATAGAGTAATCAAGCTTCCGAGAAAATGTAGAGATAATTTAATTTTTACTTTCATAAGTTCCCCATCTTCGGAGGAATAAATTTATAGCCAATACTTCTTATATTTACAATTATTTCTGGTTTTTTTATATCTTCCTCAATTTTTTTTCTAAGACGCAAGATATGAACCATAACTGTATTTCGATCATTTAAGCCTGTTGATTGCTTCCATATTTGTTCATATAGCTGTTCAGCTGAAAAAATTTGATTGGGATTCGCACAAAAAAAGGATAAAAATTCAAACTCCTTTGCAGGACATATTATTTTTTCACCTTTTACATACAGTTCTCCTGTTTTTTTTGATAGTTTAAGATAGCCATAATCGAATTGATCTAGCATAGTATTTTGTGAATGTAGTTGCAGACTTTGCCGACGTAAGTGAATTTTAATCCTGGCTACTACTTCAAGTGGATTAAATGGTTTAGTAATATAGTCATCTCCACCTATGTTTAGACCTGTTAATTTATCAATATCTGACGTTCGTGCACTTATAAATAAAATAGGAACATCACTTATTTTTCTAATTTCTTGGCAAATTTGAAAACCATCTATATCAGGCAGCATGATATCTAAAACGATTAAGGAATATCGAAAACTATTTATTTTTTCGAGTGCTTGTTTGCCGGTTGTGGCAAATTCAATGTCCTTAATGCCTTCTTTTTGAAGCATAGTATTTAACATATCTAGTAAGCCATCTTCATCATCAACTAATAATACTGGGTGCATCATTTTTTTATCACCTAAATCTTATTTTTAAATTTATTTATTTGAGTTACTTTATAATTTCAATACTTTATGTATAAGGGATCTAAACAAATAAAAATAAGATTGATTTTTTAAAAATTATCAGGCGTGTTGATTAACCATTTTTATACATTCAAAGAGGCTGATTTCCGC
>NZ_JARVRU010000077.1:0-21045 GCF_030209535.1 Lysinibacillus sp. fls2-241-R2A-57 | reverse complement strand
AAAACCCTTTCATCGATCAATAATAAACCTATTTTTTCCTAATCAACACGCCTGAGATTTTGTATAGCTATGTAGAAAAATGGCTTACTATTGTTCGAATTCCTTTGTTTTCCGTTTATCTCAAAGCTATTTTTTCCTATCAATATATGTTAAACTGCTTTACAAGTGAATTATTCTTGCGAAATAAAGGTGTTAACAAGCATAATCGGGAATTCGGTGAAAAACCGAAGCTGTTTCCGCAACTGTAAGTACAGGTATCATAAATATATACCACTGTCTAAATATTAGATGGGAAGGTTTTATGATTCGTACCATGATCGAATGGAGTTAAACTGTACAAGCCAGGAGACCGACCTTTATTTGAACGTATAAATACTCTTCGGAAGCTAGGGGAATATGCGGCAAATCCATAGGCTATGTCGTGTCTATGCGACACTATCTCTGTTATTTTCGTCGTTTCCATAGAAGGAACGGCGTTTTTTTATGTACACTTATAATTTACCTGATGAAATTATAGGACAAGCATTGGAAGGTATTTATAAAGTAAGAATTTTTCATGAAGGAAAGCGGGGACTTAGACTTGAAAAAAGATGCACGTTATTCTTGCTATCCATTTATGCGTGAAAAGGCATCGACAGTAGATTTTGAAATTCGAACGGATAGCCTTACAACACATATTGGGGCCGCTTTAGCAGCGGTGAAAAAAGAGACGGTAGAGGTAGTAGCTGATGATTTGCTAGCTATTTTGCCAATGGCTTACCATGTAAATGGCTCAGTACGAGGTAAATTAGCGGTAACTGAAGATGATTTGACTTGGCTAAGTAATCGTTATGATTTCTATGTTAGTCATGTAAAGGGGGAAATACAAAGTTTTGTATTACCTCAAGGAACAGAGGCTGCTGCAGCATTACATTTATGCCGTAGTGAGGCGAAAAAGTCATATCGTATTTTGCACAAAGTATCTGAAGAACGGGAAGTACCAGCTATTCTCTTTGATTATTTAGGGTTGCTAGCCAATGTATTTTTTGTAATGGCCGTCTATACGAATCAACACGCTGGTATTGCTGAAATACCGTTTATAAGTAAGTCATACCCGATGAAAAAGAAAAAGGAGAATCAATGAAATGAAGAAAATGTTTAAGCTACAATGGCTTTCTGTGCTGATGCTGGCCTTCGTATTAGTCGGCTGTGGCGCGAAAGAAGATACTAATAAAGAGACTGTTTCTAAAGAAGATCAACAAGTCGAGAAAACAAGTTATAAAGTTAAGGATGACCGTGGTGTAGAAGTAGAGTTTAATGCAGTGCCTAAAACTATTGTTTCATTACAACCAAGTAATACAGAAATATTATTTGCACTAGGCGTTGGCGATAAAATCGTTGGTGCAACTGAGTTTGATACGTATCCAGAAGAAGCAAAAAAAATTGAGCGTGTGTCAAGTTCTACAACATTCGATAGTGAGCGTATTTTAGCGTTAAAGCCAGATGTAGTTATTGCTTATACAACTGGTGGTGATGATGAAAACTTAAATGCTCTAAAAGTTCTTGAAGATGCAGGAATTAAAGTTTTTGCCATTAAATCGGCTACTTCATTTGATGATGTTTACGGTGATATCCAACAAGTTGCATCTGTTATGGGGATAGAAGACAAAGGTGAAAAGTTAAATGAAGATATTAAAGCTAAAATTGCTGAAGTCCAAGCAAAAGTAAAAGATGTAAAAGCAAAAAATGTTTATTTAGAAATTAGTCCGAAGCCAGATATATATACTACTGGTTCTGGTACATTCCAACAAGAGATTTTAAATGCTGCAAACGTGAAAAATGTATTTGCTGATCTCAAAAGCTGGCCGAAGGTATCTGAGGAAGATGTCATTGCGAAAAATCCAGAAGTCATTTTAACAACAGTGAACTATACGGAAAACCCAGCGGCAGAAATTCTTGCGCGTGATGGATGGAATTCAATTACAGCGATTCAAAACAAAGCGGTTTATTTTATAGATCCTGATATCTCAAACCGTCCAGGTCCACGTATTGGTGAAGCTGTTGAGCTAATAGCAAAAGCGGTATATCCTGAGCTTTTTAAATAATTTAAATTGATTTTAGAGCTGTCCTTCATCAAGGGCAGCTTTTTTGATTGTATCCAAACTGACGGATATAACCATCAAAGTGACTGATAAAAAGGGGGAGTGACTACATTTCCTAGTGTGAAAATTAGTATTATATCGAATTGTTCTATAGAATAAAGATAAGGAAGCTTGCTAACAGAGGGAGGTGCAGTGAATGAAACAATTTGATATGAAGATTATTCCGTTTGAGGCTGTTCATAATTTTCGTGATATGGGTGGATATAAGTCGAGAGATGGGCGTTCTGTAAAGGATGGCTTGTTTTATCGTTCAGCGGCGCTTGGCAAAATGACGATAGCAGACAAGAAGCTTTTTGAAACGCTAGGTGTGCAAACAATTTTTGATTACCGTGATAACCATGAAGCGCAAAACAATCCTAATCCGGTATTCCCACATGCTAAATATATTCAAATACCAGCAAAGGGCAATCACGCTTTCGAGATGCCTACAAATGCCGGAGGAAAAGATTTTTATAAGGTTGTAAGTCCAGAGATGTTCCGAGAATTTTATGCACAAATGCCTTTTAATAATGCTTCGTTTAAGGAGTTAATGGTAACGATTCAAAACCCTAAAAATTTAGGGCTTGTACATCATTGTGCAGTAGGGAAGGATCGAACAGGTATCGGCGGTGCACTTATTTTACTCGCTTTAGATGTACCTGAGGAAACGATCATGGCGGACTATTTAGATACAAATATACATTTACGTCCCTTGGTAGAAAAGATGGCCCAAGCAATTCAGCAAGACTATAGCGATCGAGAATTACAGCAATTTTATGCATTAATGTCTGCCCGTGAGGATTATTTACAAGCAGCATTTGATGCAATGGATAACAAATATGGTTCTAAGACCGCATTTTTAGAGCAAGAATTTGGTCTAACAAAAGAAAAGCGCGAGCAATTACAGACACATTGCTTAACATGATAGGAAACCCTTTCACATAGAATTGTGAGAGGGATTTTTTATGGTAATATACTAGCTTTGCATAATCTTTTTGATGATTCATTATAAAACTCTTTACAGTCTAAAAAACTATGATAAGATACTATATATTTTTATCAGACGTGTTGATAAGGAAAAAATAGGTTTAGTATTGAGTGATAAAAGGATTTTTTGTTGGCTCATCACTAAAAGTTGTGGATGACATTTTTTAAAATATATACGCTGTATTTTAGTTGATTGGAGTGGAGGCTGGGCGACTCCTTGGGGATCAGCGTCACAGATGAGACCCTGGAGCGAGCAGGTAGAGGAACGAAGGCTAAAAACATCACATCCTGTGATAACGCCTTCGTGACCTACATCGTGTAGGCCTAAGCGACGCCCCCAGGAAGCTCTGCTCTGCGCGAAAGCGAAGCGTCAGCGGCGCCCAGTCGGAACGGAAATCAACCACACGTTTTGGTGAAGAGCCTTTTTGAATTAATTTGAATTTAAAAATGATTAATCAACACACTTGTATTTTTATAAATGTATAGGAGAAGTGAAAAGTATTGGCAGATACATTAAGAGAAAGTGATATAAGAGAGCCGAATAAGTTAAGTTTATTCCATTTAACGTGGCCGATATTTTTAGAAGTATTTTTATTTATGTTGATGGGATTAGCTGATACTTTTATGCTCAGTGCTTTATCAGATAATGCTGTATCAGGGGTTGGTGCTGCCAATCAATATATTCATATTGCAATTTTAATACTTGAAGTAATAGGTAATGGTGCTTCTATTGTTGTGTCACAATATTTAGGCTCAAGGCGTATTTTTGAAGCTGCGAAGATTTCTGCTTTAGCCATAACGATGAATTTGGTCGTTGGACTAATGATGAGTATCTTATTTTTCTTCTGTTCTAGTCATTTAATGACGATGATGAACTTGCAGGGTGATGTGCTTCAATACGCGCAAAGCTATTTAGTCATTATCGGGAGTTTTATTTTTTTACAGGCAATTATCAATGCGTTAGCGGCGATTATCCGTGTACATGGTAGGACAAAGCAAACGATGTATGTATCGCTAGGTATGAATGTTCTACATGTTGTATTAAATTACGGTTTGATTTTTGGTAACTTAGGATTGCCAGAGCTAGGTGTAAAAGGAGCGGCTATTTCCTCAGTTATAAGTCGTGGATTAGCAGTTCTTGTGTTTTTCTGGTTGTTGTATCAAGTCATGGAAGTAAGATTGAAGCTACAATATTATTTCGAGTATTCTAAGGAATATGTTCGAAAAATATTAAACATAGGCTTGCCGTCAGCGTTTGAGCAGGTGCTTTATCAGTTTTGTCAGATTGTCTTCTTATATTATGCAACGTATTTAGGATCAGAAACGCTTGCAGCAAGACAATATGCCATGAATATTTCGATGTTTACGTATTTGTTTGCGATTGCAATCGGTACAGGGACAGCTATTATTATTGGGCGTTATGTCGGTGCTGGTAAAAAGGATGAGGCTTATCATCAGCTGTGGTCAAGTGTACGTGCAGCTTTTGTCTTTACGATAACGATGGTTGTAGTTGTGACTATATTCCGGAAGCAGCTTATGCACGTTTTTACTGATGATCCAGAGGTAATAGCCATCGGAGCATCTGTGCTAGCATTAAGTATTCTGCTTGAGACAGGTCGTACGATGAATATCGTGGTTATTAACTCTTTGCGTGCCTCAGGGGATGCGAGGTTTCCAGTGAAAATTGGTTTTTTATCGATGGTTTGTATGAGCCTTCCACTCGGTTACTTGTTCGTTTTCGTTTTAGATTGGGGCTTAGTAGGTATTTGGCTGGCGATTTCGGCAGATGAATGGATGCGAGCCATTATTGTATACTTTAGATGGAGAAGTCGTAAGTGGGAGCGTTTCGCACTTGTTCCATCTACAGAACAGAAGGAGGCAAATTAATGGGGGCACTTTCTAAAAGAGCTGCAGGGGCAGCCTTAATGGATAAAAATATAACGCTTTTTGCTTGTCCGATTTGTCAGGAGTCAATGAGTGTTTTTGAGCAGGGTAGACTAGTATGCTCCTCAAATCATTCTTTTGATATTGCCAAGCAGGGCTATGTCAATATGCTGACACATGGTGCTATTTCTAAGTACAGTAAAGACCTCTTTGAATCTCGAAAAGCGGTTATTGATAGTGGTATCTACGATTTAGTAGAAGATAAAATTGGAGAGCTCATTGCGAATGCAGAAACCGTGCTTGATACAGGGTGTGGTGAAGGTTCACATTTAGCCCGTATTATGGCGAAGAAACATGGGATTGGCATTGGTATTGATATAGCGAAAGAAGGCATACTTGCTGCATCTCGACATTATCCAGAACAAATTTGGTGTGTTGGTGATTTAGCGAAAAGTCCATTTGCAAGATCAAGCTTCGATGCCATCTTAAACATTTTATCTCCTGCAAATTATGAAGAATTTAAACGTCTATTAACTAGGAATGGTTGTGTTGTGAAGGTTGTACCTCAAAGCGGGTACTTACATGAGCTTCGAGCACAATTGTATGCGGATTCTACTAAAGAGTCGTATTCGAATGAACAAATAGTTGCTCGTTTTAAAGAAAGCTTTGCCGATGTTAGTGTAGAGCGTATTACTTATACGGTACCGTTAGCTCTAGAGCTTGTACCAGCACTGCTTGAAATGACACCAATGGGCTGGCATAAAAAAGAGGGGGCAACTATCCATTTAAATGAAATTACGATTGATGTTGATGTATTAGTGGGAAAGGTTTAACTACTTTCAGTTAGTGTTTTTTGTACCGAAAGTGTAGCGACAGAAGTGAAAGTCTCCGGCGGATGTCACGGATTTATTTCACATGCAATTGCAGTACACAGGCATTTTCGATTACAATGGGAGTAACTATTGAATAAGGTAGGAATGGAACAGTGTATAAATTTATAGCGAATGTTGTAAAAGTGATATTAAAATTATCGGGCTCAAAAGCGCGTGTATATGAAGAGCAAAACTTACCGAAGGAAGGTGGTTTTATTATTGCATGTACACACACGGGTTATGTTGATATTTTAAATCTTGGTGTTGCAGTATTCCCTCGGGAAATCCACTTTATGGCTAAAAAGCAATTGTTTGATATAAAGGGTCTTGGTTGGCTTATAGAGCGTTTAAATGCCTTTCCGGTTGACCGTGACAATCCAGGTCCAAGCGTTATTAAAATTCCTTCACAGTTATTGAAGGAGGGTAAAATTGTTGGGATTTTCCCATCCGGTACGCGAAATGCTGAAGGTACGGATTTAAAGCAAGGTGCTATTACAATAGCACAATTGTCAAAAGCGCAAATTTTACCAGCCGCTTATGTTGGCGCGCGTAATGCTGGTGATATTTTTAAACGTGGAAAGGGCTATCTAATTTATGGCGAGCCATTTTATGTAACAGGCAAGGGTAAAGACGGGCGTGAGGAATTTACACATCGTCTTGAGCATGAACTGTTAGCTTTAACAGAGGAATTAGAAAAGCGCATTGCAACAGAAAAAAATTAAATCAGAATAGAAGGCACTCAAAATCAAGTTTGATTTTGGGTGCTTTATCTTCATTCAGCAGATGTTTTCTGTGCGAAAGCGTAGTGCAAACGTAGCGGCAGCAACAACAGATGTTTTCTGTGCGAAAGCGAAGCGACAGCAACAAAAGGGTTTCGTCTGTGCGAAAGCGAAGCGGCAGCAACAAAATGTTTTCTGTGCGAAAGCGAAGCGACAGCAACAAAATGTTTTCTGTGCGAAAGCGAAGCGACAGCAACAAAATGTTTTCTGTGCGAAAGCGAAGCGACAGCAACAAAATGTTTTCTGTGCGAAAGCGAAGCGACAGCAACAAAATGTTTTCTGTGCGAAAGCGAAGCGACAGCAACAAAATGTTTTCTGTGCGAAAGCGAAGCGACAGCAACAAAAGGGTTTTCTGTGCGAAAGCGAAGCGGCAGCAACAATTACAGCAAGGTGAAATGGATTGTAGGAGGAGTAAAAATGATTCGAGTACTTTTTGTATGTTTGGGAAATATTTGTCGCTCACCAATGGCTGAAGCGGTCATGCGTGATTTAGTAGAGAAAGAGCATTTGAGTCAGAAAATCGAAGTAGATTCGGCTGCAACAAGCTCCTGGCATATTGGTGAACCTCCGCACAGAGGAACACAAGATAAGCTGAAAGAATACGGCATCTCAACGAAAGGGATGCAAGGGCGACAGTTACAAAAGGCAGACTTTGAAAATTTCGATTACCTTATTGGCATGGATGAAAGTAATATACGCAATATACAAACGATGCTGGGCAATCCTAATTCTCCAAAGATTTTCCGTTTTTTAGATTTAACTGACCATCAAAAAGACGTGCCAGATCCATATTATACAGGAGATTTTCAAGAAACTTATAATCTGGTTTTAGAAGGCTGTCATGCATTATTAGAAAAAATCAAAGTAGAAAGCCAATTGTAAAGTGAATCTAGGTGAAGCAGTTTTTTACAATTTATTCTTCAGAAAATCACCTTAAACATTGGCATATCTAGCTTTGTAAGCATCATTTGTGTTATTATTTGCAGAGTAATTCCGGACGCAATTATGCCGAGGCATAATTGATTCACTATTTACAGATGAGCATCTGCCCATCTATGATTTTTATAAACTAAAACATTGAAAGAGAGTGGAAACAATGGGTCGTAAGTGGAACAATATTAAAGAAAAGAAAGCGTCTAAAGACCAAAGTACAAGCCGTATCAATGCAAAATTCGGACGTGAAATTTATGTGGCAGCTAAATCAGGCGAGCCAGATCCTGAATCAAACCGTGCCCTTAAAGTTGTCCTTGAACGAGCAAAAACTTACAGTGTTCCTAAGCATATTATTGAAAAAGCAATTGATAAAGCAAAAGGTGGCGGCGATGAAAACTTCGACGAATTACGCTATGAAGGCTTCGGACCAGCTGGCACTATGTTAATCGTTGATGCTTTAACAAATAATGTTAACCGTACAGCTTCTGATGTACGTGCAGCATTTGGTAAAAATAATGGGAATATGGGTGTCAGTGGATCTGTTGCCTACATGTTTGATTCAACAGCAGTTATCGGTTTAGAAGGTAAATCTGCAGATGAAGTTCTTGAAATTTTAATGGAAGCAGATGTCGATGCTCGTGATATTCTGGAAGAAGACGAGGCTGTCATTATTTATGCGGAGCCGGACCAATTCTTTGCTGCACAAGAAGCATTAAAAGCAGCTGGTGTTCAAGAATTTACAGTAGCAGAGCTTTCTATGCTTCCACAAACAGAAGTAGCATTAACTGGTGACGATGTAGCGAAATTTGAAAAACTAATTGATGCATTAGAAGATTTAGAAGACGTACAAAATGTTTACCATAATGCAGATTTAGGCGAATAAGAAAATAATTAATAGAACCAGTAGCGTTTAAAGCTACTGGTTTTGTATTATGAAAAACTATTGTAAATTAACAGGTGTGTTGATTAACCATTTTTATACATTTAAATTAATTCGAAGAGGCTGATTTCCGCTACGGGCTATTCGCTTTGTCGCTGACGCTTCGCTTTCGCACAGAAAACCCTTTTGTTTGTCGCTGACGCTTCGCTTTCGCACAGAAAACCCTTTTGTTTGTCGCTGCCGCTTCGCTTTCGCACAGAAAACATCCGCTCCGTCGTGCAGGGTCTCATCTGTCTCGCTTTATGTGGGAAATCATGTAGCCTTGAACGTAAATCACTTTCATGTTAGGGAAGACTCTTTTATCAATCGATTAGACAGTCTGTCACTGATGCTATAACTACATTTAAACTAGGATAAAAATCAAAAAACTATTTTTCCATAGGGTATACCTCTGCAGAAAGATAGTTTTTTTCTTAACCAGAAAAATATTTGTAGTAGCATATTTGTCTAAAAAAGCAAATAATTCGTCCTTACATTGCAATTTACCCATTGTGAAAAAATTCAAACCATAACATAATATAGATTAATAGTCTTGGTGAATGAAGAAAAAAAGGGGGCTAAAGCATGAGGTTTTTACGTTCAATACAGGGGAAATTAATTATTATTTCATTAGCATTATTAATCATACCAAGCTTGATTATTGGTTTAGTTAGTTATAGTAAAGCTAAAAATGGTATGGATGATATTGGGGAACAAGTAATTAAGAATAGTGTTGAATCTACTCTGCAATTAATCGAGCTTGCAAATGAAAGTGTTGAAAAGGGTGATATTCCTTTAGAAGTCGCACAGGAGCGAGTGCGAGAGGCAATACTTGGACCGAAGGATAGTGACGGAAAGAGGCCGATCAATTATCCTGGAGATTTGGGAGAGTACGGATATATTTACGTCTTAGATGAGAAAGGGACATTAACAACTCATCCGACTCGAGAAGGGGACAACCTATGGAATGATCAAGATAGTAGCGGCAACTATTTTATTCGGGAAGTAACCGACAAAGCACTTGCTGGCGGAGGTTTTACACAATATGAATTTGAGTTACCGGGTCAAGATGAAATAGCTGATAAAATAATTTATTCTGCAAAAGATCCTCACTGGGGATGGATTATAGCATCAGGTACATATATGCAAGACTTCAATAAAGGAGCTAATTCATTATTACTCGTGATAGGTATTACATTAATAGGTGCTATCATTATTGGTACAGTAGTTGTCATAATGGTTTCTAGACATTTGGCTTTACCAGTTCAAAAATTATCTAAACGTGTACGTGAGGTAGCCAAAGGGAATTTAACAGTAGAAATTGAGGATCTACAACGCTCGGATGAAATTGGTCAGCTAAATGAAGGCTTTAATGAAATGGTTGATCAACTGAAAACATTAATTACAGATGTAGAGGAAGCTATTGTAGAAATTCAATCGACATCGTCAAATTTAACATCTGTGGCAGAGGAAACGAACGCTTATGGAGATGAAATAGTAAAAGCGATTAATGAGGTTTCAAGCGGTGCAGTAAAGCAAGCATCAGATGCTGAGGATACGAATAGAATTGCCATTGAGTTTGCTCAGCAGATTGAATTATTGCATGACAAAAATGGAGTAATGCTTGATGCATCTCAACATATGAAGCAATCAAATCAAGAAGGTCTCGTTAATTTAAACAGCTTAAAAGAGAAATCACATGAGTCCTCCGAATTGATTAATAACGTTCAGTCTGTCTTTAATAGCTTAATTGTGAAAGTCAGAGAAATCGAAGGCATTGTTGGTACCATTACCGAGATTTCTAATCAGACGAATCTACTTGCATTAAACGCATCAATAGAAGCGGCTAGAGCGGGTGAGCACGGCAAGGGATTTGCGGTTGTTGCTGAGGAAGTACGTAAGCTTGCGGATCAAACATCTGTAGCAACTGAGCTAGTGCGTACAACGATAAAGGGAATTGAAAGTGAAACTAATTTAGTGAACGATGAGATGAAGAAAACAAACGTCATTGTTCGTCAGCAAAATGATTCGGTTGCTATAACAGAGTCATCCTTTACGGAAATCGAATTGGCTGTAGAAAAAATCATTGCTGTTATTGGGGAAATGACTACGGGGGTAGAATATTTGAACAGCTCAAAGGATAACATTATACAATCTATCGAAAGTATTGCGATGATTAGTGAGAAAAATGCTGCTGCTTCAGAGGAAGTAACGGCATCCGTTGATGAACAACAGCACGCCATTCAGATTGTAAGTGAATCTTCCAATGATTTAACAGATGAAATAACGGCATTACAGGACTCTATTAAGCGCTTTATAATAAGATAATTAATCAGGATGTTTGTACAGAATTGCTCGTACAGCATCCTTTTTCTTCTCTTATCGTTAATAAAAGGTAAGGGAGGGGTAAGTTGTGAAAAAATGGGTGTTGAGAGTGGGTATTTTACTACTCGCTGTGGGTGGTATTGTTTTTATTTGGCTCGGCGAAGAGATGAAACAAGGTGTCCAGCCGGGTGCGAACGGCACAGCTGAATATTTGATTGTACTAGGGGCGAAGGTAAAACCGGGGGGAGTTCCATCGCTGTCTTTGAAAAATAGATTAGAAGAGGCTGTAAAATATTTAAAAAAGTATCCTCATGTAAAAGTAATTGTTTCGGGTGGGCAAGGAGCAGATGAAGATCGGACAGAGGCTTCTGTAATGCTTAAGTACTTACAGGATAATGGTATTGATGCTAACAGAATATTAGTGGAAGACCAATCTACATCAACTTACGAGAACTTATTATTTTCTAAAGAACTATTGCCTAAAGGAACAAAGCGAATCACGATTGTCTCTAATGATTTTCATTTAAAGCGTGCAAAGTATTTAGCTGAGTCTTTAGATTTTGAAGTAGATGTCGTTGCGGCAAAAACACCAAAATCAGTGGAAGCAAAGCTAAAGATACGTGAAAGAGCAGCGCTATTAAAAACATATATAATTGGCTACTAAATTGTTTCTTAATAAGATAGATTTGGCATATAATAGAAAGATAACGGGGTATATGACAGAAAGAGGGGAATTCTATGAAAACGTTTAAAGACTATGAATACAGCCGTCCAAATATTGAGGTAATGAAAGAGCAACAATTATCTTTAATTGAGCAATTTAAAAATGCTCAGACGATGGACGAACAAAGTGGGATAATCGGAAAGTTAAACGCAATAAGTAATGATTATGCTACAATGGCGAACTTAGTGTATATTCGTGCTTCGATTGATACAAATGATGAATTTTATCATGCAGAACGCGATTATTTCGACGAGGTTGGCCCTGAGCTAGAAGAGGTAACAACAGAATATTATAAAGCACTAATCGTTTCACCATTCCGTGAGCAGTTAGAAGGAAAATGGGGACAGCAATTATTCGATCTAGCAACTTATCAAATTAAAGGCTTTTCACCAACAGTCATTGATTTAATGCAAAAGGAGAATAAGCTTGTTTCAGAATACAATAAACTAGTTGCCTCTGCGCAAATTGATTTTAATGGTGAAACATTAACACTTGCACAGCTTGGCCCATATGCGGAGTCTACTGATCGTACAATGCGTAAGGCGGCAACAGATGCACGCTTTGGCTTTTTTGCGGGGCATGAAGAGGAATTTGATCGATTATATGATGAACTGGTCAAGGTGCGTCATGAAATTGCTGTTAAATTAGGATATAAAAACTATGTCGAGCTAGGCTATATTCGAATGAATCGCATTGATTATAACGCAGAAATGGTAAAGAAATTCCGTGACCAAGTTCGAGATTTAATCGTACCGCTTGCAACAAAATTATACGAACGTCAGGCGAAACGCATTGGTATTTCAGACCTTAAGTTCTATGATGAAGCATTAAACTTTTTATCAGGAAATGCTACGCCAAAAGGTGATCCAGAGTGGATTGTTGCAAACGGTAAAAAAATGTATGAAGAGCTATCACCTGAAACTGGTGAATTCTTCAACTTCATGATTGACCATGATTTAATGGACTTAGTGGCGAAGAAAGGAAAAGAGAGTGGCGGTTATTGTACATTTATCGAAAACTATCACTCACCATTTATCTTCTCGAACTTTAATGGTACTTCGGGTGATATCGATGTGTTAACACATGAAGCTGGGCATGCTTTCCAAGTTTATTCAAGCCGTGACATCGGAATCCCGGAATATTTATGGCCGACATATGAATCTTGCGAAATTCATTCGATGAGTATGGAATTTTTCACATGGCCATGGATGGAGCTATTCTTTAAGGAAGACACGGAAAAATATAAGTTTACACACTTAAGTAGCGGCTTATTATTCCTTCCTTACGGTGTTGCAGTTGATGAGTTCCAACATATGATTTATGAAAATCCGAATATGACACCAGCTGAACGTAAAGCTGCGTGGAAAAAAATTGAGGAGACATATTTACCACACCGTGACTATGATCATAATAGTTATCTAGAGGCAGGCGGTATATGGCAACGTCAGGCACATATTTATGCAAGTCCGTTCTATTACATTGATTACACGTTAGCGCAAATTTGTGCATTCCAATTCTGGAAACGTTCACGTGAAGAATTTGAAGCTGCTTGGAAGGATTATATTCATTTATGTGGTTTAGGGGGCTCTATGTCCTTTACAAAGCTTGTAAAAGAAGCAGGCTTAATTTCGCCATTTGAGGACGGCTGTGTTGAATCCGTAATCGGTGATATTGAAAATTACTTAAATTCAGTAGACGATACAAAATTATAAACAGTTAAGTTACGCAACAGAAGTGAAGATTCGCGATACTCCTACGGGAAAACAAGTTATGCAAGCCCTTTTAGATAGAGAGGCTGGCGGAACGTCCGTGGGAGGGTAGCGATTTTTTTGTTTCAAAACCTATTTTATTTGATAATAAATAATAGGATACTTGCGAAATGGTAAATATATAAGTAGTATTTCAGTATATGTGATAAAAGGAAGTGAATGAAAGTGACGAGGAAAGTTTGGTTTCAAGTATGTGTAGGGATTTTACTTGTTCTATTAATCATTAAATATTTTGTAGAGATTCATTGGATCTTTTCACCGCTTGTCATTATTTTAAAAACTATTTTTGTCCCTTTGTTACTTGGTGGTGTTTTGTACTATGTAACAGAGCCAATTCAAAGGTTTTTAGAAAAACAAAACTGGCCGAGATGGTCAAGTATATTGGCGATAGTCATTGGACTTATGGCAATCGCTGTTGGCTTTGGTTGGGTTGTTGGTAATCCGATTGCAGAACAGTTAAATAAGCTAGTGAAAAATGCACCAATGATTAGTGCGGGTATTCAAGATGCAACTGATTATGTGTTGAGAAACAGGGAGAACTTCCCACCGCAGTTAAAAGAGATGATCGATAGTATCGCGAATTCTGTACAAGATATTGCCATTGTGGCAAGTAAGGGGCTAGTTTCGTTTTTACAATCAGTTGTATCTGCCTCTTTATTAGCTATTTTAATTCCATTCTTCTTTATCTTTATGTTAAAGGATCATGAAAAATTTGCACCATCGATTTATAAATATTTCAGTGGTGAACGCCGTGAATGGGTGAAAAAGACGTTAAGTGAAATTGATGGTGTACTACGTAGCTATATTCAAGGGCAGCTACAAATTAGTTTTTTACTAGCGCTCATGATGTATGTCGGGTATTTAATGATGGGTCTAGAGTATTCGTTGCTACTTGTCATATTCGCGTTCTTTATGAATATGATTCCATTTATTGGACCTTGGATTGCCTTTGCGCCAGCAGTAGTTGTAGCAGTTATTCAAGATCCAGTTCTAGTAATATGGGTATCTGTTGTCACACTCGTGGCACAGCAAATTGATAGTAACTTTATAACACCTAATGTAATGGGTAAAACACTCGATATACATCCGTTAACAGTTATTACGATTATTTTAGCAGCGGGTAAAATTGCAGGCTTCATCGGCATTATGATTGCTGTACCATTTTATGCTGTAATAAAAGTTATCGTATCTAATATTTACGATAAGCGTAACGCGATTAAGGATAAGGCTACGAAGTCAGTATAGGAGTCGAAAAAATGGAACAGGAAATTGTGAAAGTTTTTAATGAGCAGCATGAACAGATCGGGACAGCAACGAGAGCAGAAGTGCATGAAAAAGGGCTGTGGCATGAAACATTCCACTGTTGGCTAGTCAATGAGGACTATATTTATTTCCAAATCCGTAGTGCACAAAAAAAGGACTACCCTGGTTTACTTGATATTACAGCAGCAGGGCATCTGTTAGCCACCGAGACAGTAGAATCAGGAATACGTGAAGTGAAGGAAGAGCTAGGACTTGATATTCACGTTCACGAAATTGTTAAAATGGGCATGACGTCTTGTAGTATCGTTTCGAAAAATATGATCGACAATGAATTTTGTCATGTTTTCACATATCCATTCAAACATGATTGGGATTCATTTGAGCTACAATATGAGGAAGTATCAGGGGTCGTTAGAGCAAAGCTTGATGAGGCAGAGGCATTCTTTTTAGGAGAAACTGCTACGCTTAATATTGAAGGCTATGAATACTTCCCTGATGGTATACGTGCGAAAATTGTGCGTCCAGTAAGTGCTGCACAATTCGTCCCTTATCGGGAACTTTACGTTGCACATGTTATACAGTTTGTAAAAGATAAAATGTTTAATAAAACGTCATGAGTAATTGATAAAATGTAGGACAAGCTTTTTATAAGGCTTGTCCTATTTTACTTCGATATAACAGGAAAAATAAGTTATACTGTAAGGTAGATTGAATAGAAAAGGAGCATTTTTATATGCTAACATTTGAACAAAAACAAACCATCATCGAGTCATTCTCTGAACTTACAAAGAAGGAAATTTCATTAAAACGCTTAAATTATCACTTGATGGAGAGCCTTTATGAAAAGACCATCGTTGTAGAAAAGCTACACCCAAATGGCAACGGCTTTGTCTTTGTTGGTGATTTATTGCGCTATGAGGAAGAAGCAAATGATAAAGGTCTAGTAAATATTCGTGACTATAATGAACAACAACTTCGTGAAATTATTGAAGATTCCATTCAATATTTATCGGAAGAAGTAGAAGAGCAAGAGCCAATTGAAGAGATATGGCAAAGTCGTGAAGGTACTCAATTAAAGCTAGCCTTTGAGCAACGTTCTTGGAATGTTTATCATGGTGAAAATTTAGAGGAAGCCTTTGGTACACATGATGCTGCGAAAGAATATTTACTAGAAGAGGGCTTTCGTAAAAAGAAATAAGTAACTCGGGGGAGCATAACAATGAATGGGAAAAAAATAGTGGGAATAGTTATTGTTTCTGTTATAGCTGTATGTTTAATTTCGGTATTTTCGATTAAAAACTTTTATAAAAACAATGTGGAACAGCCAAATCGCGAAAATCGAGAAATTAATAAGTCAAAGAGCTTGAATTTAATTTTGCCACAGGCTACAATTATCTCGAATTCGAGGTAATTGAGAGGTGGATTGTCAATGCATCACGTTTTTCATAAAGGAACAGATAAAACAAAACCAACTTTTTTACTGTTACATGGTACAGGTGGAAATGAACAAAGCTTAATGGGTCTTGCAAAGGAAATTGATGATACAGCAAGTATTTTAAGTGTCCGCGGAAATGTACTTGAAAATGGTATGCCACGCTTTTTCCGTCGATTAGCGGAAGGTGTTTTTGATTTAGAGGATTTAATTTTCCGGACGAAGGAATTAAATGACTTTTTATTAGAGGCGGCGCAGCAGTATAGCTTTGATCGTAATCGAGTTGTTGCAATTGGCTATTCAAATGGCGCAAACATTGCTGCTAGCCTATTATTCCATTTTGAGAATGCTCTAGCAGGCGCAATACTGCATCACCCAATGGTACCTAGACGCGGTATTGAATTGCCTGCACTTTCTTCAATCCCTGTCTTTATCGGTGCTGGAACGAATGATCTAATGTGTTCTGCGCAGGAATCGGAAGACTTAGAGGCGCTTTTAACGTCCGCAGGGGCAAAGGTGACGACGAAATGGTTTGATTATGGTCATCAGCTAACTATACCTGAGGTAGGAGCAGCAAAAGAATGGTATGACCGTAGTTATTTGAAATAAGAAAAATCCGCAACCTTTGTGTGAGGAAGCGGATTTTTTAGTTCTATTTTTATTTCTGTTTCTTCGCGAAGGGTAGCCACCAATTCCAATCCCCAAGGAGCTTCATAAGACTTGGAACGAGCAAAAGACGAATAATAGTTGCATCAATGGCGACTGCAATAGCTATACCAACACCAATTTGCTTCACTGGCAGCACATCTGTGAAGGCGAATGCCCCTGTTATGACAATCATAATAAGCGCTGCTGATGTAATGATTCGACTTGTAGAGGTTAGACCGTCAATTGTAGCCCGTGTATTATCTGCCCCTTTTTGATATTCCTCTTGAATACGTGATATTAAAAAGACTTCATAGTCCATACTTAAGCCGAATACAAGGCAAAATACGATTACTGGAATTATAAGCACGATTGTACCTGCTTCAATTCCTAAATGTCCGTATTGGAAAATATAGACGAGAATACCAAACGCCGATGAAAGTCCAATGATATTCATTATAATCGCTTTTAGTGGAATTAAAATAGAACGGAAAGCGAGCATTAAAATAAAGAACGTTGATACGATAATAATGGATACGGCCAAGAAAATTTTACTAGCAATTTCATCGAAAATTTCTTGGTTGAATTTCGCAGGACCGCCGAGTGCAAAATCGACGCCTAGATCTTTATCTTTCCATGTTCGAGCGAATTTTTGAGCGGTAGTTGATGAACCAGCTGCATCTAATGTAATTGGGATAAAGAGTTGTGTGTCCTTTGAAAAAGTATTTAAAACTGGTTTTAATTGTTCTGCCATTTGTGGGATTTCCAAAGAAGCAGTCAGTTCCTTAGGTGACTTAATGTTTGCGGTCGTATAAACGGTTGATACATTTTTCACCAGTGGATCATCAAGTAGCTTTTCTTGGATATTGTAAATTAGCTCTCGTCCTTCACTATCTTCCCAGCCTTCTTTACGTTCTGCTAGTAAATATAAAGTTGAGGTATCACCAAGTCCGAACGTTTCGTCTAATTTATCATATGCTGCACGTGCCTCATATTTTGTCGGTAATGAATCCACCTGAGGAATTGTAAGTTCAAGATCCTTCAATGGAATCATGCCAATACCTAGTAATAATAATGCCGAAATAACGATGGTAACCGGATGTTTCATAACAAAACCTGCAAAGCCACGCCAGCGATTTGCTCCACCAGGCTTTATACGTAATAACCGCCATTTATTGAGACGATCCCCTAGTAGCATCATTGTAGCAGGTAGCAAGGTTAAGCCAGAAAGTACGGCAAGTAATACAACAATTGTGCCTCCTAAAGCGATATTGTGAAATATTTCGACATCAATGACAACCATGGCACCTAAACCGATCATGACACAAACAGCAGAAAAGATGATAGAACGGCCAGCTGTCTGTATAGCTGTTTGGATAGCCTGTACAACAGATGTATGGCCACGTTCTTCGCGATATCGATTAATGAACAACAAGGCAAAATCGATGCTTAAAGCTAGTCCAAGCATTGGTACTATATTTAACACAAAAATCGATAAATTAACATAATTACTAAGTAATGTCAAAATACCAAACGCAGTGACAACTGTAACAACGCCAATAACAATCGGTAAGATTGAGGCTACAACAGTACCGAAAGCGAGTAATAGCACTATGATAGCGATTGGTAAGCCTATTGCTTCCGCTGACGCTAAATCCTTTTGACTTGCTGTATTGATATCTTCTGAAATAACAGGCCCACCTGTAATGCTCACACCATCTTCCTCTATTAACGAACGGATGTCCTTCACAACATCAGGTAGATTATCAACATCATTTTTAAAATGAACCATGGCATAGGCTATACCATTCTTTTGTAAAGTGGGATCTTCAAGCGGTGACTGGATTGAATGAATTTCTTTTATTTTTTCCAACTTTTTTAAAGTATCTTGAATTTTCTTATCCTCAGCCGGATCAAAGACGACTAAAATTGTATCGGAAGGCAAATCAAATGTTTCTGCGAGCTCATTTGTTACGTAGGTGTGATCTCCTTCAACAAAAAAACCATCACCATGAAGCTTGCTTGGAAGTTGTATTGCAAATAAAGCCAAGGTGATAAAAATAACGAACCAAATAGCTACGATTGCTTTAGCGTGAGCTGTTATAAAGGCTGAAAAAGTTTTCATAGTAGTGTACTATCCTCCTTATAAATAGTGTAAAGGATGCATCACATTTTGTCGTGTGACAATGTAAAGACTCCTGTCGGACAAGGAACAGGAGTCTTAGTGTGTAATCAAATTAAATAAATAAAGATAACAAAAAGTAAATAACAGCTGCCATAACGGCTGAAATTGGCATTGTAATAATCCAAGTAGTTACGATTTTTCGTGCCATTCCCCAGTTTACACCACGTACACGTTGTGCAGAGCCAACACCCATAATAGAGGAAGAAATAACGTGTGTTGTGGATACTGGTAAGTGAATTAATGTAGCACCGAAGATAACGGATGCAGAAGCTAAATCTGCTGCTACTCCATTTACAGGACGAATTTTCATAATTTTACCGCCGACTGTTTTAATGATTTTATAGCCACCGATAGAAGTACCAAGCCCCATTGCAGCTGCTGCTGAAGCTCGTACCCAAAAAGGAATATCATCCCCTGTGTGCAAACCAGCAGCGATTAACGCCATCGTTATAATCCCCATTGCCTTTTGCGCATCGTTTGTACCATGTGTAAAAGATTGAATGGCGGCAGTGAAAATTTGCATCGTACGGAAACCTTTATTCGTACGATATAGATTTAAGTTTTTAAACAATAATTTAAATAGTGTCATCATAATAAAGCCAGCGCAAATCGCAAGGATTGGTGATAGCACTAGTGCCATAATGATTTTAGTAAAACCGCTATAGTTTAGAACTCCGAAGCCAGCAGATGCAACAGCTGCACCAGCAATGGACCCAATCAGAGTATGTGAAGAACTTGATGGAATACCAAAATACCATGTTAGTAAGTTCCAAATAATAGCTGAAATTAATGCTGCTAAAATAACGACTGAGCCTGTTGTGTCTCCTGGAAAGGCATTTAAAGCGAATGGATCTACAATATCTTTTGTTATAGCTTTTGCAACACCGACGAAGGTAATAGCTCCAATAAAGTTCATCGTCGCTGCCAACAGAATAGCTACACGTGGTTTCAATGCTCTAGTGGAAACCGACGTTGCGATAGCATTTGCTGTATCATGGAAACCATTGATAAAGTCAAATGTTAGGGCAAAGATTACGATCAGTACGGTTAGTATAATGATTGTGTTCATTGTAAGTGCCCATCTCCTAATTACGCGTTACGCATGATAATTGTTTCCATTGTATTTGCAACGTTTTGACAATGATCAGCGATATCTTCAAGTTGTTCATATATATCTTTAAATTTAATAAGTCGAATCGGATCTTTTTCATTTACAAATAATTTTTTAATAGATGAACGTTGTACTTCATCACATTCACGCTCATAGTCTTTAATAAGAATTGCGTGTGGACGCATGCCAATAAGATTCTTTTTCTTTAACTCTTCTGTTGCTTTAACAATTTCGTCAGCACTTTTTGAAATATAGCCTAAGAAAATACGCATTGATTCATCAACTTCTGTTAGGGAAAACATTTCAAAATGAGCGATACAATGCTCCGTACCATCTAATACGTCGTCCATGCGAATGGCAAATTCTAGAATGTCTTCGCGTTCGATAGGCGTCATAAATGATTTGTTTAGCATCACAATCAGTTCATGAATGAGCTTATCACCAGCTGTTTCGTAATTTTTCATAGTAATACTAATCTCTTTTAGGTCAGCTACACTGTTAATACGAAAATCATTTGCGTAATGTACGGCCTCTCTCATATTCTCAGCAATTTTATGCAAAGCTATAAAGAAAGGGTCTTGTTTTTTTGAGTTAAGCATGTAAATCGAATCCTCCTGGATATAAATAAATTAAACGACCTCTAAACTTTACTATCATAACAAAATCTTTAATTTATCTACATAAAATTCATCTAATCTACATAAAACTTTACATTCCTGTAATATACAAATTGTTCACAAAATAATAAAGGTATCCCTGTATTTGTTTTTATTGATACAGAGAAACGCTTTGGAAATAAGGTTTATAAAGATCTCTACTTTCTGTTTAATACAAAAGAATACTATGGAGACATAGAATTTTGAATAAATTATATGTCTGAATTGTAAAGGAAATGTAAAGGAATCGTTTTGCTCATAGTTTTCCATTTTCTTAAGAATATCTTCATTTTTATCCTTCAACTTTATTAAGAATTCTTGACTACAATAAAGGATGAAGGGCTCATCACCCAAAGTTCGGGATGACATTTTTAAAAAATATATGGGCTGTATATTAGTTGATTGTAGTGGAGACTGGGCGACTCCTTGGGGATCAGCGTC
>NZ_JARVRU010000162.1:0-21520 GCF_030209535.1 Lysinibacillus sp. fls2-241-R2A-57 | reverse complement strand
AAAAAAGCTAATAATGCGAAGTGTTGATCAGGATTTTTTTACTGCGAAAGTTGAGATATTAAAAAATGGATGCCTCTATTTGTAAGAGGGGACATCTATTTTTTTTTGCAACGTTTTCCTTTTCTCAAACGACTTTAAAGTGAAGCTAGAAGGAGGAGATTCGGTGGATATACAAAAATTGGTTAAGAGCGCAAAAAGGGGGGATGATGAAGCATTTGAGCAGTTGATTGCTTTAATGCGTGAAAAATTATATCGTACTGCCTACTCGTACGTTCGAAATGAGCAAGATGCGCTTGATATTTATCAAGAATCTATTTATAAAGCCTATACAACATTGAAAACATTAAAGAATCCAAGCAGTTTTCCAGGGTGGATTATTAAGATTGCTGTTTATAAATCAATTGATTTTATTAGAAAAGATTCAAGAAAATTTACTTCAGGAGATGAGGAGTTTTTCGCAGAGTTAGCTGGAAATCAAAATATGGACAATGTTAATTGTTCATTGGATTTAAAAGAGGCTATTGAAACATTAGATGCCAAGTATAAAACGATTATGTGGTTACGCTTTTATCATGATTTCTCTGTCAAAGAAATTGCAAAAATGCTGGGATGTCCTGAGGGAACGGTGAAATCCTATATTAATAGAGCTAAGAAAGAGTTAAAACCAATCTTAAGGGAGGGCTACTTGTATGAGTAAGGAAAATAATAATGAACCTATTGATCGTATCGATATTCCACTTCAACAATTGCTGATGAGAGAGCAGGCGGCAATAAGTGCAGCAAAAAGGAAGAAGCTGAACATTAGAATTATAAAAACTCTTCTTGTTGCCTGTGGATTATGCATAGCACTACTAGGTTCGGGATTTTTCTCCCCTGCAATAGCGACTGCACTAGCCAATGTACCTTATATTGGAGCCATTTATGCTGAATTTGGGGATATTGCAGCAAAAAAAATTGAACAAAACCATTTGATGACAAAAATAGGAAATAAGGATACGCATGCAGGTCTTACAATGGCTGTTGAAGAAGCGGTATATGATGGTAATAGATTATTAGTTACGGTTGCTTATACAGGGCAGAATGGTGTTTCTTTAGAAGAAGAGGTTGCAGGTATGAGTGAGCTAACAATCAATGGGGAGCCAATAGATGTTGCGATAGGTTCTGTAGGTCAGGATGATATTGATAAAAACACAATTATTGAACATCATGAATTCACTTTATCAAATGCAGATATATACGGGGATAAAATTGAAGTTGCGTTAGATGGAAGAGATTTATTTGGCTACAAAGGTAATTGGCATGTGGATTTTACTCTTGAAAAATTAAAGGAAGAAGTTATTACCTTCCATCCAAATGTAAAATCTAGTACTAATGATGGGTTATATAAGTTAAACGTTGCACAGGTATCATTCACACCACTATCGACACGAATAGATGTCCTAGTAGATTATCCAAGAGAGTTAGACAAAAATGATAAATGGACATTTTTTGAGTATGAGGTGACTGATAGTGAAGGGGAGTTATACAATGGGGCTAATATACAAATGGGAGCGACCAAGGATTATGGACACCATATTATACTAGCACTTCCTCCTATGAAAAAAATACCGAAGTCTCTGACGCTTAAACCAGGTAAGAGGAATGAGCAAGGTTATTGGGAGGAAATAAAGGAATTAGAAATGGTAGTACCCTTAGAGCATTAAAAAATATGAACCTCCTTTAGTTTTAGGAACTAGAGGGGGTTCATATTATTTTAAATGACATTAAAGAGCAACAATAAAGAGTTGAAAACGTTCATAACATTAGAAGGGGTGATTTTATGAAAAAAGCAATTATTTTTGATATGGATGGTACTTTATTTCAAACAAATCTAATTTTAGAGCCTGCATTATCGGCAACGTTTGATGTGTTGCGTGCAAAGGGCTTGTGGCAGGGAGATACACCAATAGAGACATACCGAGAAATTATGGGTGTTCCATTACCTGTTGTTTGGGAAACGTTATGTCCAATGCATACGGTAGAGATACGTGAAGAGAGCAATGCATTATTCCATGTTAAGCTTATTGAACAAATTCGTAATCGCAAGGGTGCATTGTATCCAAATGCAGAGCAAACACTTGCTACTTTGGTAGAAAACTATCATTTATTCATAGCGAGTAATGGACAAGTTGAGTATTTACAAGCAATAGTAGAAACCTATCAATTACAACGTTTTATCAAAGGTACATATAGTATTCAGGCTGTTTCGAGTGGTCATAAATCTGACTTAGTGAAAAAGGTCATCGAGGAAAATGATATTCTAGGCGGAGCAGTTGTGGGAGATCGTTCTTCTGATATTCAAGCAGCTCGTGACAATCAACTGCTCTCGGTTGGAGTTCGTTTCGACTTTGCGCAGGAAACTGAACTACAAAATGCAGATATTGTTATTGATAATTTAAATGAATTACTCTATTTGAAGCTAGGATAAAAATTTTATCGACTACATTTTTTATTTTATCCACCAACTTTTTCATTTTATCGAGAACTTTCAGTCATTTATCGACATGCATTGCAATTCATATGGAAAAAGAGTAAAATGATGCCAATCTATAGTAAAAGCATTGATAAGGAAAAGTAAATTGGATAAGCATTATATAGAGAGCCTCTGTTGGTGGAAATGAGGTAAATGTCCCCTTTTGAAAATGACCTTTGAGCTTCGTACCGAAAGCAAGTTTGCGAGTAGATTACGACGAGATGGGCACTCGTTACAACAGCGGCAGTATCTCTCATTTCTTTGAGCAGGTGTTTAAACACCCGCCCAAAGAAATAAGCCTCCGGCGGATGTCACAGAATCGGAAAGGAGTTCTTTGTGCGAGCACAAAGCCGATTCCGGACGCAATTATGCCGAGGCATAATTGATAAAATGAAATGAGACGCACTGATGGAGGCAAATAGTGTGAGCTATTTGTAAATATAGGTGGTAACACGGGTAAACTCGTCCTAATCAATTTTGATTAGGGCGTTTTTTTTATCTTCATTCAGGACTTGCCCGAATGAAGATAAAGCCTCGGGTGGATGTCACGGATTTTGATTGTGCTAGCGCAATCAAAATCCAGACGCAATTATGCCGAGGCGTAATGGATCTACACTTTTTTCGAGGGGAGCAACTTAGGATGACGATTGTTATTGGAGGGGCGTGGCCATATGCAAATGGTTCATTGCATTTAGGGCATGTTGCCGCATTATTACCAGGTGATATTTTGGCTAGATATTACCGACAAAAGGGTGAAAAGGTTTTATATGTTTCAGGTAGTGACTGTAATGGCACACCGATTTCGATTCGAGCTGCGCAGGAAAACACGACAACGGAGGCTATTGCTAATCATTATCATGAGGAGTTTACAAGATGTTTCAATGATTTAGGATTTACGTATGATTTGTATACGAGAACAGACGCTAAGCACCATCATGATTCTGTTCAAACTATTTTTTTACAACTACTAGCGAACAATTTTTTATATAAAAAGAAAATCGAACAAGCATACTGTGAAACAGATAAGCAGTTTTTGCCAGATCGGTTTGTAGAGGGGATTTGTCCGAACTGTGGTGCGAAGGCACGAGGTGACCAATGCGATAATTGCTCAACGATTTTAGACCCACTCGATCTTATTGATAAGCGCTGCAAAATTTGTGGGACTGAGCCAATTATCAAGGAGACAGAGCATTTTTATTTTGCGTTTAGTCAGTTTCAAGGGAGGCTGGAGACTTATTTAGCAGAGGCAAAGACAAAAAAACGCTGGCGAGACAATGCTATAGGTTTAACTGAACGTTACTTGGCAGAAGGGGTTCCAGACCGTGCTGTAACGAGGGATTTACCGAATGGTATAGATGTGCCCGTACCAGGTTTTGAGGGCAAAAAGATATATGTGTGGATTGAAGCGGTAGCAGGTTACTTCACAGCAAGTATCGAATGGGCGAAGCAGCATCAAATAGCTATTGAAGATTTATGGAATGAAGAAACGATTTCGTATTATGTGCATGGTAAGGATAATATTCCGTTCCATACCGTTATATGGCCAGCCATTCTTATGGGGATAGGAGCAAAGGCATTACCTACACATATTGTATCAAACGAATATTTGACATTAGAAAAACGAAAATTATCAACGAGCCAAAACTGGGCGGTTTGGGTGCCATATATTTTGAGCCGCTATGATGCAGATTCTATTCGTTATTTTTTAACAATGAATGCACCAGAAAACCGTGATACTGATTTTTCTTGGCGAGAATTTATTTATAGTCATAACGGTGAGTTACTTGGCGCTTATGGAAATTTCGTCAATCGTACATTGAAGTTTTTAGAGAAATCCTTTGATAGTCAAGTGCCTCATGCTAAGGTAGATGGCACTATTCAAAAACATACGATTCAGCTCTTTAATGAGGTTGGGATTCATATTGAAGCGGGTCATTTCAAACAAGCTTTAGAGGCTATATTTGAATATATTCGTGCGGCTAATCGCTATTTTGACGAGCAACAGCCATGGCTACAGGTGAAAGACAATGTGGAAGCTGGAAATCAAACGCTAGCTACTTGTGTATATATTATTGCTAATTTTGGCCAATTGCTCCATCCATTTTTACCGTTTTCAGCTGAGAAGGTGAGAAAAATGCTAGGAATAGATGAAGTGGTGTGGCGTGAGCAAGTGGACTTACCAGAGAGCATTAACGAAGTGGCACCACTGTTTGAACGTCTTGATGTTGAATTGATTGAAGAGGAATATCAAAAGTTAGTGGAAGGCAGTCGGTAGGAAAAAAAGCAGTATGACTCAATTTTGTCATACTGCTTTTGACCATTTAATTCATAACAGGCGTTAATTTAGCGACCACAATACTATTGATAGCATTAATATAAGCTAGCGCACTTGCCTTTAAAATATCTGTATCTGCAGCTTTTGCTATATATTTTTCGCCTTCATGTTCGATTGTAATTTTTACTTTACCAAGCGCTTCTTTACCGCGCGAAACGCTATTAATATTATATTCCACAAGTTTTACATCAATGTTTGTAATTTCTGCGATAGCTGAATAAAGGGCATCAATTGGACCTGAGCCAACTGCACTTGCTTTAAATACCTCGCCACCTTTACGAACTTTTACACTCGCTGAAGGGAAACTTGTGTTGCTGACGACTTGTAAATCATCGAAGTCAAAGAACTGATCACTATAATGAGTGGCATTCGCATTGTTTGCGTCATGTTTTTCATAGTAGCTTTCCACAATAACGTATAAATCGTGATCGTAAACTTCTTTCTTTGCATCAGCCAGTTTTAAGAAGCCTTCGAAGATTCCTTCAAATTCATCTGTAGAAAGGTTTGAGAAACCAAGTTTTTCAAGGGCATTTTTCACCGCATGACGCCCAGAGCGAGCTGTAAGAACTAGCTCCATATCATCAAGACCTACATCTTCTGGATGCACAATTTCATAAGCATCACGAGATTTAAGAAGGCCATCTTGATGGATACCAGATGAATGGGCAAAAGCATTATCCCCAGTAATCGCTTTGTTTACTTGTACGTCTAAGCCCATAAAGCTTGAAACAAGACGAGACGTATTCATAATTTCTTTTGTGTTGATGCGTGTCTCAGCATTATATACAGAGCTACGTGTTTTCAGCGCCATGACGACTTCTTCTAATGCAGCATTACCTGCGCGTTCCCCAATTCCGTTAATGGTACATTCTACTTTATCAGCCCCGTTTTTAATTGCAGCAAGCGTGTTAGCAGTTGCCATACCAAGATCATTGTGACAATGAACACTTAGTAAAACGCTATCGTTTAAGTTTTTCATGCGCTCATTTAGTTTATAAATCATTGCCCCAAATTCTTCTGGCTCTGCAAAGCCGACTGTGTCAGGTACATTAATCATTGTTGCACCAGCCTTCATGACGGCTTCAATCGTTTTCCAAAGATACTCGAAATCAGAACGAGATGCATCTTCTGTTGAATATTGGACTTGTGGTAGAAGCGTTTTCGCATATTTTACTGCATCAACACCAATTTGTAGAATTTGATCTTTTGATTTGCTAAATTTTTTCTCAACATGAATATCAGAAGTACCAAGCACCATATGAATCATAGGATTTTCAGCGTATTTTACAGCGTTATAAACAGCGTCAATATCTGCCTGTACAGCACGTGCTAAAGCAGTGATCATAATGTCACTTGTATTACCAACTTTCTGTGCGACAGCTTTAACTGCATCAAAATCACCTTGTGATGAAGCAGGGAAACCAGCTTCGATAATATCGACGCCTAATTTTTTGAGTTGCTGTGCAATCTCTACTTTTTCGTATAAATTCAGTTTTGCACCTGGAACTTGCTCGCCATCACGTAAAGTTGTATCAAACACCCAAATTTTTCTTCCCATTTTCAAACACTCCTTTTGTAGTAGTTGTCATTATATTGATAGTCTCTGCCTTGCATAGTAGAGACGAAATCTACACCTAGGCCAATAAATTTTTGCAAAAATAAAAAACTCGTCTCTATAAAAATATAGAGACGAGTTTATGCTCGCGGTACCACTCTAATTGACCTTCTCTTTTCAGAAAAAGTCCCCTTATTGACAGCTATCACTGTCTATCCTGTTAACGGAGGAAACCGACATCCCTTACTCAAAGTTCAGGGAGTAGCTCATGGACGAGTTCAAAATGTGTGCCTATCGGTTTGCACCAACCACCGACTCTCTACAAGTACACATGCATTTCTACTATTTCCAATCTTGGCCTACAATGTGTTGTTGAAAGCAATAATACTTCGATATTGTCTGATTGTCAATAATATTCTAAAAATTATTTTTTTTCTGTCTTATAGGGAGCAACAATTTATTATGAAATCAACCCATGAAAAGCCCCTTTAATTTTGGTTCATCAAAGTTGATTGAAGTAGACGCTAGGCGACTCCTTGCGGCTCATCGGACATCCCCAGGAAGCTTTGCTCTGTGCGAAAGCGAAGCATCAGCAGAAACGGAAATCAGCACCAAATTATGATAATAATCATTATTTTCGCAATGAATGTAAATATTTATGAGATAATAAATGGGTAATTAATAGTTTAGAAAGAGGGCATGACAATGAAATTTGTATTTGATTTAGACGGTACGATTTGCTTTAAGGGTCAACCATTAAGTGAGGGAATTACTAATGCTTTAGAAGCTTGTATAGAGAATGGGCATGAAATCATTTTTGCATCAGCCCGTCCGATTCGTGATTTATTGCCTGTATTACCTGAAACAATGCGCAAATTTTCAATGGTAGGGGGAAATGGTGCATTTGTCGCACAGAACGGGGAAACTATTGAGGTAACAGCATTTGCAGCAGAAATAGTAGAAGAGATTCAAAACATTATTGCTAATTTTCAGCTACCGTATTTAGTAGACGGTGATTGGGATTATGCGTATACAGGTAGCGAAGCACATCCAATCTATCAAAATTTAGATCCATTAAAGCTTGCGAAAAAAGTAGCATTACAGGACCTTAAGGATATCGTAAAAATTGTATTATTTCCGGGAGAGCAACTTAATGAAATATTAGTAGCACTAAAAAAACTACCAATCTCGTTGTATGAACATACATCCGAAAACATTGTGGATATGAGCCCAAATGGCATAGATAAATGGAATGGTTTAACGAAGCTAGGTATCGCTGAAGGTGATTTTATAGCATTTGGTAATGACGCGAATGATGCGTCAATGTTTGTAAAGGCAAAAGAAAGCGTTTGTGTAGGTGAGCATAAAGTACGTGAGCTTGCATCTATACAAGTACCAAGTGAGGAAACAGCAGTGATCGAGATGCTAAATGTCTTAAATGAAAAGTATAAATAAGAGGCTCTATCTGATTAGATTTTAGTGCTACCCGAGCGGTAATTGAGATGTATAATGCGCTTTATGAAAAGTACAAATAAGAGGTGACGACAATGGATTTAAGCAGGGCTTCAATTAGACTTTAAAGAATTGAAAAAGTTATCTCCTCCCGAATGGTATTTAATTAACAAATACCATTCGGGGGATTATGGGACTTAGTGCCCAACATTAACTTTCAATTATACATTTTTACTCCACTTTAAAACGCGAAACCTGAGTTTGTAATTCTTCAGCCATGTTTGATAATGTGGCAGCAGAAGCGGCAACTTCTTCAATAGTTGCTAGCTGTTCCTCAGATGCTGAAGCTACATTTTGTAAGTTGGAAGAAGACATTTTTGCAATTGTTGCAATTTCATCGAAGGAAGCGTAAATCTGTTCAGCACTTGATGACATTTCCTCAGAAACTGTCGTTGCTTCTTGAATTTGATTGGATACATGTTCAATCAGTTCGACGATTTTTGAGAATCCTTCCTCAGCTATTCTTACAACTTGCATACCTATTTGAACCTCTTGTGTACCAGTATCCATTACTGTAACTGCACGATTTGTCTCTCGTTGTATTTCTGAAATCAGACTTGCAATTTGTTCAGCAGATTGCTTGGATTGATCAGCTAACTTCTTTACTTCTTCGGCAACTACAGCAAAGCCACGGCCCTGATCCCCTGCACGAGCTGCTTCAATTGCGGCATTCAGTGCTAGTAAATTGGTTTGCTCTGCGATAGCCGTAATGAGGCCAATAATATTTCCGATTTCAACGGAATGATTTCCTAAATTTTTCACAACGCTAGCAGATTCTAAAACGGCTGAATTAATTGTGTCCATTTGAGCAATAACACGTTGTAATGATTCATTCCCTTTGTTAGCTTCTGTATTGGTTTCTATAGCAAGCTCGGAAACGGCAGCCGTGGTTGTAGCTAATTGTTGAATGCCTTTTGTCATGTTTTTCATAGCCTCTGAGCTTTCAGTAGCATTTTTACCTTGAGCTTCGGAGCCACTTGCTACTTCTTGTATGGAGGAAGTAATTTGTTCTGTTGCTTGAATTGTTTGCTCAGCACTTGCCGTTAACTCAGCAGCAGAGCTACTTACCTGCACAGTGTTATGACGTACATTTGTAATAAGATCCTTTAAATTTAGCGCCATTTGATTAAAGGCTAGTGCTAAATCCCCGACTTCATCACGATTTTTTATGTGAATTTGTTCTGCTGTTAAATCGCCCTCAGCAATCTTTTTCGCAGCCTTTGCCATACCTTTAATAGGACGGGAAATAAGTCTTCCTATGACAAAAGCAATTATCAGACTAATGACAACAGCCAACACTCCAAGAATAATCATTTGGAATTTAATAGCTTCTATCTCTTTGGATGTAGCGGCGATTTCTCCTGCGATATACTCCTCTTGGTAGTTGGCAAGGTTTTCTACGCGGTCATCAAACTGTTTAATAATAAGGTGGCCTTGTGTGCTATCAAGCTTTTCATATTGCTCTGTTTCTCCAGCGGACTTTAATGAAAACATGCGATCTGCGAACTGTTGGACATCTTGCTCACTTTTTTGGATAGCCTCTAATAGTTCAATAGATTTTTTAGAATCGAATGATGCCATTAATTCATCGTATTTCTTTTTAAATTCTTCACGCGAATCGGTATTACTTTGAAAATTCTTTTTATCCCCAAGTAATAGATAACCTCTCATACTTACAATTTCTTGTTTAGCAATCACTTGTAGCTTTTGAATACTAAGAGATTTAGTTGTTTGTTCTTCGAGTAACACACGATACGTCTCGTTTACGGAATTAAGCTGTTTAATATTTAACCCGATTGTGCCAACTAACACTAAAATAACAATAAAAAAAGCGAGTATTAATTTCTTGTAGATCGTAAATCGCATAGAATTTAGTTTCCTTTCTCGGTAATTTAGTAGAAATGTTACAAAAAAATGAAATATGTATATACCATTTATATCAGATAATACGAATTTTACAAAGTATTATGAGTATTTTTACATTTGTTAATAGTGTTAAGAAAGAAGTGAATTATAGATAGAGTGATAAAAAAAGTAGAATAAATTGCTATTTCACTGTTCGCGGAAGCGGATAGTTACCGATATAACATTAACAATTATGACAATTTTCTCAAATTTGAAACTTAATGAGTTGGAGTAACGTAGAATAAATAAAGGAATAAGTGAAGGTGTGAGAAGATGTATAGACCTATTTTGAAATTGCCAAAAACGAAATATGAAAAGATATGGGACTGTATTGGTGGCGGGTTATTCGTGCTATCCATTCTTTATATTTTTGTAATGTGGGGCAAACTACCTGAGGAGATTCCTGGCCATTTTAATGGTGCAGGGGAAGTGGATCGTTGGGGTTCAAAAATGGAATTATTCATTCTTCCGTTTATCGGAATATTTCTATGGTGTTTGCTAGGATTACTTGAAAAAGCTCCGCATATGCATAATTACCCAGCACGTTTGAACGAAAGTAATGTAGAGGCATTTTATTTAAACAGCCGAAAAACATTAAATGAGGTAAAAAACTTCTGTCTAATATTATTTACAGTTATATCATACCAAATGGTACGTATTGCCCTTGGAGAGGCAGAGTCTCTTGGGTGGTGGTTCCTACCAATAGTGCTAATTGGAACAGCCATTCCGATTATTAAAGGAATAGTGGCCACTAGAAAAATAAAGTAAACCTCAAACGCCCGAGAAAATGTTCGAGCGTTTTTTTGTACGAAAATTTCACTAAATCAGCTATACTATCAAAACCAAGAGGAATAATTAGAAGAGGTGTTAAAGCTATGCAAAAGAAATTTAAACTTAAGGATGGATTATCCATTGCCATTCATCATCAACCAGAGGATTTGATTCTAGAAGGGATTTCCCAATCAGGAGATGCACCTTATGATCGTATTATTGCCTTTGTGTTTAATATTGATGAAATGGTAACGTATTTACAAAATGCACAAAAGTTAAACACTCTCGAAGAACAGGGCTATTTATTTTTTGTTTATCCGAAAAAGGGTAATAAGAAGTATGAACAGTTTATCCATCGTGATGAGATTTTTCCAGCTATTCAAGTGGACGAGGAAAAATATATTGTCGGCAGTGATTATAAATTTGCAAGTCTTATGTCTTTAGATGAGACATTTTCAATATTAAGTATTAAGAGAGATGGCAAAGGACGCGGCAAGAAGAAGACAGCGAGTAGTCAGTGTGTAAGTGATTATGAAGGGATGATTCCTCAATTGCGTGATGCTCTTGCGGAACATCCGGATGATTTAGCATTTTATGATGGACTAACACCGGGTTATCAAAAGGATTGGGCTCGTTATATTTATAGTGCGAAAAAGGAAGAGACGCAGGTTGCACGTTTAGAGGAGATGCGTGAAATTATTGGATTAGGCTACAAAACAAAGGAATTATATCGAAAGGCAAAGGCAGAGGGTAAAGCATAAATGACAAAGACGCTTCATTGATCATTTTAAGATGTCATATGGATGATGCTATATTCATTGTAAATTGGTCATCTTATGATTAGCCATTATGTGAAATAAGTAGGATTCATTAGATAGCAATAATACTATATTGAAGAGAGGGCAGAATATGAAAAACACATATATTGAACAAGTGGATGAAAAGTGGCGAGAGGGGTTTGCCAAACTTGTGGATGTGGTTGAAAGTAACTTACCAGAGGGTTTTGAAGAAAATATGTATTATGACATGATAAGCTATGTTGTCCCGTTATCTACTTATCCGAAGGGCTACCATTGTACACCGAATACTCCTTTACCCTTTATAAGTCTTGCTGCACAAAAACGTCATATTGCGGTTTATCATATGGGCATTTATGCAGATCAAGCGTTACTCTCGTGGTTCCAAGAGGAATATGCGAAACGAGTATCGACAAAGCTTAATATGGGGAAAAGCTGTATTCGTTTTACAAACACTAAAAATATTCCGTATGAATTAATTGGAGAGCTTGTTTCGAAAATGACACCAGCACAATGGATTACAAAATACGAGGGAGAGATAAATAAATGAAAAGTGCCACTACATTTCTAATGTTTCAAGGGCAGGCGAATGAAGCTATCCAGCAATATCAACAATGGTTTTCCGATTTACAGATCGAAAGTTTAACTTATATGGAAAATTCACAACAGGTTGCAATGGCTATCCTTCATTTAAAGGGTCTAAAAATTATGATGAATGATAGTGTAATCCAGCATAACTTTACATTTACACCGTCAACTTCTATTTATGTGGAATGTGATTCTGCGGAGGAAATCGGTAGTCTGGTTACTCAAATTTTAGAAGGTGGACAGGCGTTAATGCCACTTGATAATTATGGATTTTCTAAGCAATTTGCCTGGATTCAAGATCGCTTTGGTGTATCCTGGCAGCTAACGTATAATTGAAGTTGAATCAATCACACGTTTTGGTAAAGAGTCCAAAATATGTAAAAGGAGAATGGAATAATGACAGTAACTTTAGTGAGACACGATATAAAATATGCTGAAGCAATGCATGCGTTGTCTTCCATGCCACAGGTTCGAGATGCACTAGGGTTACCTGTTGGCAAAGTTGAAGATACGATTAACTTTATTAAACGGGAATGTGTGGATGAAGAGGCTGGAAAGACAGTTCCTCGTGTTGTCTTAGATGAGGAAGGACAACTTATTGGTGTGACGGCTTTAATGTTTATTGATCACAATAAAAAGAGTTGTCACATTGGCTCATGGCTAGGCTATGAATTTTGGGGGAAAGGCTATAATCTTGAATCAAAAGTTGCCATTTTAGATATAGCATTTTTTGAGTTAGGGCTAGAGCATGTTTTTGCAGGAGCTAGGAAGGTTAATATTCGCTCACAAAAGGCACAAGAGAAGTTGCCTTTTATTCGATTAGGAGTAGAAAATGATTACCCTCAGGAGCATTCATGGTTAGAGATTAAAGAAAAGCAACCATGTGTGTTAAATGTTTTTGAACGCAATGATTTTGTCCGATATCGTACAGCATTAAAGAAAGTGGAAGGCGAGAGGGAAGACTACTTACCACAATTATTATTAGCTGATGAAAGTGAAGCTGCTGTTCGAGAATATTTAAATGACGGTGAATTATTCGAAATTAAATGTGGTGAGCAATTAGCAGGTGTAGTGTTACTTCTTGCGCAGTCTGATACGACAGTAGAGTTGAAAAATATAGCGATTGTACCGAAGTATCAGGGGAAAGGGCTAGGGAAGGAAGTACTGCGACAAATCACAACAATTTGTCAATCTCAAGGATATAAAACGATCATAGTTGGAACGGCAAATTCTAGTATTGATAATATTGCATTTTATCAAAAAGCAGGTTTTCGTATGGAAGCCATTGAAAAAGATTTTTTCAGCAATTACCCAGAGCCAATCTATGAAAATGGAATACGTGCACTAGATATGATTTTCTTTTCTAAGGCATTAAAATAATGAAATACCCGTCCAACTTTGAGTTGTGCGGGTATTTTTATTTGCCGAGTAACAGTGCCATCAACTTTTCTTTCGAATGTAAAAAATCATCAAGCGTATAGCGATCTAGGACGGCTAAATAGGCTTGTAGTGCTTCGTACAACACGCCTTTTAGCTGACATTCTGGAGCGATTTTGCATAGATTATTTTCTTTATCAAAGCATTCGACAAGATGAAAATCCTCTTCAGTATGACGTACTATTTCGCCAATTGTTATCGTTGTTGGATCAATTGCTAGGCGAATTCCTCCACCTCGTCCGCGAATCGTTTCAATGTAGCCAAGGAGCCCGAGTTGATGGGTTACCTTCATTAAATGGTTTTTCGAAATATTATAGGCATCTGAAATTTCTTGGATCGTTGATAATTGGCCTTCTTCCTTCGCACCCAAATATATGAGTGTTCGAAGAGAATAATCTGTGTATAAAGTTAAGCGCATAAGAACACCCTACTTTCTATAGTTCAAAATAATTATAGCATTTTTACATTGAAGTATTAAAAATTCAATACTTTTTTAAAGATGTATTTAAAATACATTAATTATGTCCATTTTGTTAAAGATGTATTTTATATATTGCTTTAAGGGATTGATAGCGTTATATTGTAATCACGAAAGGATGGTAAGCGATATGTTAAAACAAGAAACAGTACAAATTATTAAAGCAACAGTTCCTGTATTAGAAGTTCATGGTGTAGAAATTACGAAGACGTTTTACAGAAATATGTTTCAAGCTCATCCAGAATTATTGAATATTTTTAACCATACAAACCAAGAAAAAGGTCGTCAGCAAACAGCGTTAGCAAACACGGTTTATGCTGCTGCAGTTCATATTGAAAATTTAGAAGCTATTTTACCAGCGGTTATGTTAATCGCTCATAAACACCGTAGCCTAGGTATTTTACCTGAGCACTATCCAATTGTTGGAGAAAACTTATTAAAAGCAATTAAAGAAGTGCTTGGTGATGCGGCGACGGATGACATTATTAATGCTTGGGCTGAAGCATATGGTGTCATTGCAGATATCTTCATTCAAGTAGAAGAAGAGCTATATCAAAAAGCTGAGGGTAATGGTGGATGGCGTTTATTTAAACCATTGAAAGTGGCGAAAAAAGTAGTAGAAAGTGATCTTGTAACATCTATTTACTTTGAAAATGAAGATGGTTCCCCTCTACCAGCTTATGAGCCAGGTCAATATATCAGTATTCGTGTGAAAGTACCGGGCGAAGAGTATTTAATGAACCGTCAGTATACGCTTTCGCAAGCGAGTGCTAAAGATGGCTATCGCATTTCTGTGAAACGTGAAAGTGACCATACGCCGAATGGAAAAGTATCAAACTTTATTCACGACGTGTTACAAGTTGGAGATTTAGTAGATGTAAGTGCTCCTGCTGGACTATTTGTTTTAGAAGAAACTTCTGCTCCAATTACTTTTGTAAGCGGTGGTATTGGTGTAACACCGTTAAATAGTATGTTGCAATCAATAGGTGATGATGCGGCAAATGAAGTGAGCTTTATCCAATGTGCGCGCAATGAAAAAGTTGTTGCATTTAGTGATGCTATTCAAGAGAAAGTGAATGCACTTCCAAATGCTACTTACACAGCGTTATATTCGGATGAAGACAAGTTACTTACAAAAGAATTATTAGCTGAAAAAGTAGCCGATAATGCAGAAGTTTACGTATGTGGACCTGTCGGATTTATGGAAGCAGTTATTAAAAATTTACATGAAATTGGCGTGAAAGACGAAAAAATTCATTATGAATTCTTTGGTCCAGCAATGCAACTAGCAAAATAATAATGATGATGGATTTCCCTGTTATGAGTAACGGCTCATAGCAGGGATTTTTTTTATTGACGGATAGGACAATGCTCTCCAGAGTGAGTGCTCCAAAAAAATCAAAGCCATTCATGTTGACAATATACCTAATGGGGTATATTATAAATCTCGTAAGCGAGTTCAATCGATCGTTTTGAAAGGGGTGTGAACAGTATGGCTTATGGATCTAAAACGGTTAATCGAGTGAAGCGTATAGAAGGTCAATTGCGTGGTGTCTTACGCATGATGGAAGAAGAAAAAAACTGTAAAGATGTGATTACACAGCTATCTGCCGTGCGTTCTGCGGTTGATCGGACTATTGGAGTGATCGTTAGTGAAAATTTACTGGAATGTGTATCGACTGCTGAAGGGGATGCCGAAAAAATGAATTCGGTCATCCAGGAAGCGATGGATTTAGTCGTGAAGAGCAGGTAAATTCAGTATACCCTTAATAGTATAAAAAGGAGGCGATACTATTTGGAAACATGGGTGATACTTGCTATCGTTATTGCGTTTTTGGTCTGGCGAATGAAGCCAGCGAAAGGTGTGCAGACAATTTCAGCGACACAATTGAAAAATATATTGAATGACAAAAATAAAGTATTTATCGATGTGCGTACACCAGCAGAGTATAAGGGACGTAATATCCCGCAATTCAAAAATATTCCGCTTGGTTCTAGCTTTGATAAACTACCGAAGGATAAAGAAATCGTTGTCATTTGCCAAAGCGGTATGCGCAGTAGTAAGGCGTGTAAGCAAATGAAAAAACAGGGTTTTGAGCGTGTAACAAATGTCCGTGGTGGCATGAGTGCATATTAGGAGGAGAATAGTATGAAGGCAATTTCAGCAAAGGAAGTACAACAGGCTTTAGAGCAAGGTCAGGCATTAAATTTAATCGATGTACGTGAAATAGACGAAGTGGAGTCGGGACATATTCCGGGTATCATTCATATTCCACTAGGCTTACTTGAATTTCGTATGCATGAGCTAAATAAAAATGAACCGTATGTTATAGTCTGTCGATCGGGTGGTCGCAGTGGCAATGCTACTCAATTTTTAGAAAGCCAAGGTTTTGATGTAACAAATATGGTTGACGGTATGCTTGCATGGGAAGGGGAAGTACGGTAAGGGAATGTAGGGGAACTGTAGCGTTTGCTATATTTTTTTAGTAAAAATAATACCCGATTAGGTATTTATTGAAAAAACATTTAGGAGGAATTAATTTATGTCAAATAAAGTAGCGATCATTGCAAGTAACGGTGGTCTTTTCGATGCGTATAAGGTGTTCAACATTGCAACAGCAGCGGCGGCTTCTGAGAAGGAAGTAGCCATCTTCTTCACATTCGAAGGGTTGAATTTAATTCATAAACAAGGGATGCAAGCATTACCTATGCCTGCTGGAGCAGAGCGTTATGAAGAAGGCTTTGCTAAGGCCAATGTGCCGGCGATTCCACAATTAGTGGAAATGGCGCAGGAATTAGGTGTGAAATTTATCGCATGTCAAATGACGATGGATGTAATGAGTTTAACGACAGATGATTTTATTGATGGTATCGAGGTTGGGGGAGCTGTGACGTTCTTAGAGTTTGCAAAAGATGCAGCGCCGTCATTAACATTCTAATTTAACTAGCTATACAGGCGGAGGTGGCTTCTTTCCGCTAAAAAAATCGATAGAATTATACTGCGGGGGGTAAGTGGAGTGTCAGTTCTGAAATGGAGCGCAGCACAAGTAGCGAAAAAAGTAATTAATAATGAAGAATTATTTATTTTAGATGTTCGAAATACAGATGCATTCGCAGATTGGAAAATTGATGGGCGTAAATTTGAATACCTTAATATTCCGTATTTTGAGCTGTTAGATGGTGTCGAGGATATTTTATCGAAGATTCCAGCTAACAAAGAGGTGTTAGTCGTTTGTGCGAAAGAAGGATCGTCGATGATGGTAGCTGAGATGTTATCGGAAGCGGGACGTACAGTGGCTTATTTAGAAGGCGGAATGAAAACGTGGAGTGAATATTTAGAACCGATTAAAGTGGGCGATTTAACAGGTGGTGGTGAGCTTTATCAATTTGTACGTTTAGGGAAGGGCTGTCTTTCTTATATGGTCATCTCAGAAGGAGAGGCAGCTATTATTGATGCTGTACGTTTTACAGATGCATTCACGAGCTTTGCGGATGTTAAAAATGTAAAAATTAAATATGTATTTGATACACATTTGCACGCTGATCATATTTCTGGTGGGCGTCATATCGCAGCTGTAACTGGCGCAACGTACTATTTACCACCGAAAGATGCAGAAGAGGTTGTGTTTGACTATACACCTTTAATTGATGGAACAACTGTACAAATCGGCGCCTCCAAAATAGATGTTGGAGCGATTTATTCACCTGGACATACAATTGGTTCAACGTCATTTGTTGTGGACAACAAGTATTTATTAACTGGAGATATTTTGTTTATTGATTCAATTGGACGTCCGGATTTAGCGGGTCTTGCAGAAGATTGGGTAGGTGATTTGCGCGCAACACTTTACGAGAGATATAGAAAATTATCAGACGAACTAATTGTTTTGCCAGCTCATTTTATGATTATTGATGAATTAAATGAAGATGGAACTGTTGCAAAACGACTTGGACAATTATTTGCAGAAAATCACGGCTTAAATATTCAGGATGAAGTTAAATTCCGTAGCGTTGTAACTGATAATTTGCCTCCGCAGCCGAATGCATATCAAGAAATTCGCCAAGTGAATATGGGGAAGATTACCCCGGCACAAGATGAGCAAACAGAGATGGAGATTGGTCCGAATCGCTGTGCAGTTCGATAGTTTGTAATATCCCGTTTTCGTAAAGTCATGAAAAAAATCAGAACCGGCAAAATTGCTTACAAGTTTGCCGTTCCAAAGGAGAAAAAACATGAAATCAAACTTACAATTAGATGCAAAAGGATTATCTTGTCCAATGCCTATAGTGAAAATAAAAAAATCTATTGATACATTAGCTTCGGGTGAAATTTTAGAGGTTCAAATAACGGATAAAGGAGCTCTAGCGGATATCCCTGCTTGGGCGAAAGCTGGCGGTCATACAATCTTAGACAAATCTGAAGATGCTGGTGTCATGACATTCTTTATTCAGAAAGCTTAAGGTTATGAGGGTTTTCGAGGTTTAGAACAACCCTTCTTTGAAGGAAGGAGAAAAGATGGATTTAGCATGGGTCGTTACAATATTTTTGATTGGCTTTGTGGGCTCGTTTGTATCGGGAATGTTAGGGATTGGCGGGGCGATTATAAAATATCCAATGTTATTATATATCCCGCCTTTATTTGGTTTTGCTGCATTTTCAGCACATGAGGTATCAGGTATTAGTGCGGTAGAAGTATTTTTTGCCTCTATCGCTGGGGTATGGGCATATCGAAAAGGTGGCTATTTAAATAAATCACTGATTATTTATATGGGTGGTGCCATATTAGTAGGGAGCTTCATTAGTAGTTATGGCTCCCGATTTTTATCTGAAGCTGGAGTGAACGTCGTATATGGTGTACTGGCGTTGATTGCTGCAGTTATGATGTTTATTCCGAAAAAGCAAATGGACGACAAGCTGTTGGATGAAGTGACGTTCAATAAACCGATAGCGGCCATATTAGCGTTTATTGTTGGTATTGGATCGGGGATTGTCGGGGCAGCTGGTGGCTTCTTGTTAGTCCCTATAATGCTAGTAGTATTAGGTATACCAACACGTATGACAATCGCTACAAGCCTTGCTATTACCCTTATATCCTCGATAGGTGGGACAATGGGAAAATTGATGACGGGACAAGTTGATTATTATCCTGCATTCATTATGATTGTAGCTAGTTTAATAGCAGCTCCACTAGGTGCAAGAACAGGGAAAAAATTAGATACGAAAGTTTTGCAAGGTAGTTTAGCGGTGCTCATTTTAGCAACTGCCATTAAAATTTGGGTGGATATATTGTAGGAGGCTTAGTAAATGAGAATTGAGATTTTTTCAGATTTTACATGTCCGTTCTGCTACATTGGCAAACGAGAATTGGAACATGCCATTGATTTGGCAGGCTATTCAGGGCAGGTGGAAATTGAATACAAAGCATATCAAATTGGTTCAGATACGCCTAAGGAAAATGCACCAACTTTATATGAGAGTATGGCTGTAAAATATGATTCAACGATAGAGGAAGTAAAGGAAATAACTAAGGGCATAGCAATGCGGGCCGAAGAGGTTGGATTACATTACAATTTTGAAGATATGAAAACAGCCCATACTGAAAAAGCTCATCGATTGGCAAAATGGACAAAGCAGTTTGAGAAAGAGGAAGCCTATACAGAGGCACTTATGAGTGGCTATTTTACAGAAGGAAAAGACTTAAACGAGGATACATTTTTATTAAAAGTCATTAAAGATTTAGACTTAGATGTTGAAACGGCGAAGAGTGTTCTTGCATCAAAGGACTTCAGTGAAGATTTGGATAAAGATCGATATGATGCAAAGCAGCTAGGTGTACAAAGTGTACCGTTCTTTGTTTTTGAAAATCGTTACGGTATTAAAGGTGCAGAGCCGAATGAGGTTTTCGTACGAACTTTACATCAAGCGGCAGAGATAGCAGGTATTCAGCCGGTGTTAAAGATGGTAGGCAAGGGTGAAGCTACTTGTGTTGATGGTGAATGTAAATTATAAGGGAACTCTAAAATGCCGGGTACAATGCTGTACTCGGCATTTTAGAGTGTTGAGAATTTATTATACCGATGAGACAGCAATAAAGGTTTTATGTGCGAAAGCGAAGCGTTACCGTAAGACAGCGATAATTACGCTAGGGTGAAAGAGAATATCAGGTAACTAAACATACTACAAGAGGTATTAAGTCTGGATTTTTGTGTTATAGAACAATAAAATTTGAAATTTTATCCTCAAAAGGGTTCTATTTGCGTGAAGTGTGAGGAAAATCACATCGAAAAATATGCTGTTTTGCTAAAATATAGGTGAATATACAAAGGGGGGTATTGTAGATGAAAACTATAGTAGCGGGAGTAGCGGGGACAGTATTATTAGCAGGTACACTTTTTGTGGGGGCAGTCATTAGTGACAAAATTTTAGGAGATGCTAACGGAGAAAGCAAAGAAGCCGCAGAACAGACAAAAATACCAACAACAGGAGCTGCTCAGTCAGTTGTCTATGCACCGCCGAGTATGGAAGAAGTACCGGATGGACCTATGAAAGAAACGATATTATACGGCTATGAACTAGTTAATAATACACATGTTGCTGCAGAAGAGTATGTTGGGAATCAATTATCTTGCACAAGCTGTCATGCGGGGGCTGGCATCGATGAGCAAGCTGCGTCATTAGTTGGTGTTACGGCGAATTATCCGCAATATATTGCACGTTCAGGTGATGTTGTAACGATTGAAGAGCGTATTAATGGTTGTATGGTTCGTAGTATGAACGGTAAAAAGTTTGACATGAACAGCGAAGAGTTAGAAGCTATGGTCTCGTACTTCACCTATATTTCAGAGGGCGTACCTATTGGGGCAGAGCGTGAATGGGCAGGTACAAGTACCATGAAAAACGTGCCTATACCAGACGTAACGAACGGTGAAGAGTTATATGCCCAGTCTTGTATCACTTGCCACGCGGTTGATGGTTCTGGTACTGGCGCTAATACAGGTCCGGCATTATGGGGTGAAAAATCATTTAATGATGGAGCGGGTATGGCACGTATGTCAAAAATGGCTGGCTACATTAAAACTAATATGCCAATCGGTGCAGCTGGAACTTTGACAGATCAAGATGCCGCTGATTTAGCAGCCTATATTTTATCGCAGGATCGACCTGAATGGGCAAATCATGATAAAGATTGGCCAAAAGGTGGACGTCCAAATGATATTATGAATAAAGAAAAGCGGGACCAAATTAAAAATGGCACAATAGATTGGGAGCAAGTGCTTTCTGCAAAATAAAAGAGGATGCTACGAATTGACAGCATTTTTTACGAGCAACATCGAAAATTAAAGAAATGAATACAAAGATTAACGGCACAGTGCTAGTGACCGCTTAAACCTTTCAATGCTTTTTACCTTTAGATGATCTTTGTCTAAAGGTATTTTTTATTGCTTACTAAATCTACGTCTGAGGTTTTATGGGCGTCTTATCCTTAAATTGATATATTTAGAATCATCATTGAAAGTTGTGGATGGCATTTATTACAACGTTATGTCATGTATTTAAGTTGATCTTCGTTCCGACTGGGCGACTCCTTGGGGATTAGCGTCACAGATGAGACCCTGGAGCGAGCATCGC
>NZ_JARVRU010000144.1:0-21634 GCF_030209535.1 Lysinibacillus sp. fls2-241-R2A-57 | reverse complement strand
ATAAAACGAACGAAAGTAGCTTTAGCGATTCTGTTTTGGGGCTCGACACTAAATATAATTTCCCTAAATAATCTCTATCAATCTCTAATATAATTGAAGTATTATCTATTCTACTTTATTGGAGGTGATAGAATGTGAAAGAAAGGGAGGATAAAGATATGTTAGAAGTTCTAAAAGAAGAAAAATTCGATACAAAAGAAAAGATTACTAAAAGATATGATCTTGATAGTGAACGAATTAAGGAACTTGTAGCAAGTAAAAAAACTGTAATAGTCAAGAATGGAGTTATGCAAATTAATCCTTCTCATCCTGATTATGACTTTTGGATGGAGGATTGACTGATTTATGAAAGCAAGAGACATATACAGACTTAACCATCCTTACGAAGAAGGACGTGGTGATAAAGTTCTCACTCCTTGTTTTTGTTTTGACTTCTACGCCTAAAGAATTACTTGCATTAAAAATAACTACAAAACCGAGACCTCAAAATAGAGTAGAAATTAGATATTGGCATGAAGCTAATTTAGAATGTGAGTCATATGTTCAATGTGACCGATTTACACCTTTTATTTTAGATGGGGAAGTAGAATTTATTGTGATGCTAGAACAAAGTGATTATGATAGAGTTGTCTTGAAATTTAATGAATTTTACCCTATCTTAAATATGCAAAAAGAGTATGAGGAAAGTTTAAAACGTACATAGCATTTAACTAACTAAGAAAATAAACCATTATATACCAACTTTCCCCTTCTATACTTTGGAAGGGTTTTATTATTTTATTTCTCAAAACAATTAGATACTTAAAAATAAAAGAAGAAGCATGCGAAATTTTTGGTACGCTTTTTTTGTTTGTCAAAAAAAATGAAAAGTTATAACAAGTTACTAAAAAGACTTTAAAAATTGAATCCATTACCAATAGATAATTGCAGGAGTGTTGATTAATCTTTTAGGATATTGATGTATACACAAAGCTTTATGGTCTAATAATAATAACAGAATAATAAGATATAGATACAACTTGGAATTTCGATTTGTTTAAAAGGGAAGATTGGTGCAAATTCGACGCTGGCCAGCAACTGTAATTGGGAGCACGTTTCAAAAAAACTGTTACGACTTGTAATGGGAAGGCTATCTAATACAACCGAAAAACCTATGCGGATAGGGATGTTGAGTGTGACTAGAGAAATTCTTCTGCATGCTTATAGTACGATGGTTGCTAAGAATGTAGCTTTTATTACGAATAGAATGCTTAATTCGACCTGGCGATCAGCGTAGTATGTCGTGTATTTGTCATAGTAGACAACTTTTTAAAGAGGAGGAGTGTTACACATGAATCCACAAGTAATCGAGTATTATGAAAATCTGTTAAAATATGAAATCATGCAAAAGCAGTATACAAACGCTTCTCAAACGTTATGGGAGCTAGTTGAACAGTATGTTGGGCAGGATGCTGTTCATAAATATGATATTCTAACAGCTTATTCGAATGTAATGAAAGAACTAATTGGATAAAATGTAACTTTAATCAGTAGAGGATTCTTCATCCCACTGATTATTTGTTACGGGCAGTTAATACTACTTAATGCTCACCATTTTGATGGGGCATTAAGTAGTTTTTTTATGGAGCGAAGCGGCACATCGTGAAAGTGTCCAGTCGGAACGGAAATCAATCTCAGGTTATCTTTGTCATAAAAAATCCTATAGGACTTCATTCTTATTTCACTTTTTCTCTATATAATAATTTTGCGCTTATTATTATAGATTGGAGAATTATTCATGAAAAACCCGCTTTATCAGAGTTTTTGGCGAATGCACTTTTATGCCGCATTATTTATTACTCCACTGCTTATTTCGCTAACACTCAGTGGTATAGGTTATCTATTTTATACCGATGTTGAAGATCATTTATATGATAACTACTTTTTTGGTGATAGTGGAAAAACCGAAGAACTATCCATTGACGAGGCTGTTAAACTTGCAGAAGAATCATATGCTGGCTATAAAACAAATAAAATTATTGAGTTAGAAGAACCATATAATACACGTTTAACGATGAAAAATGCAGATGGGGAAGAGAGATATGTGTTCTTAGATGATCATAACCAAATTATTGGTGGTCAAGATGCTGGTTACACATTTTCTAATATTATGAGAAATTTGCATAGTTCTTTATTTATCGGAGGAACTTTTGTCAATTATTTAGTAGAATTAGCTGCGTGTTGGGCTGTTTTTTTACTGCTTTCAGGCATATATATGACGTTTAAAGCAAAACTACTAAAGAAAACAAAGCAGACAAACAAACGTCAAAAAAGTAGAAAATTTCATGCGCTTATTGGGACAATTATTACGATCCCGATGCTTGTTATTATTTTCACAGGCTTACCTTGGTCTGCGGTGATGGGGAATTTTATTTACCAAGCTTCACAAGATCATCCGTCTTTCGGCACGCCATTATTGCAGCAACAGCCACCTACATCTGATGTAAGTGAGATTCCTTGGGCTACTCGTAAAGAAACCCCTCCAACGTCAGATTCAGGACATGCAGCACATCATGGTATGAAAGAAAGTACGGTCTGTGGTGCTAACCCTTACCAACTAAGTGTAGAAAAGCTACAACATGAAATTGATGCAATGAATATATCAAAACCTTACGCGATTATCTATCCTACTAGTGATGTCGGTGTCTATACAGTTGCAAAGTCTAGTAACACAGGTGTAACAGGCCTTGATGTTAGCCCGTATGATGAAACAACGATGTATTTTGATCAATATAGTGGGAAGTTTATTGACAAGGTTGACTATGAGGACTATGGCATTCTTGCGAAATGGTTCACTTGGGGAATTCCTTTACATGAAGGTCACTTGTTTGGCTGGCCAAATAAATTAATCAATTTACTAGTATGTGTAGCATTTTTAGTGGTTATTGCTTGGGGAATTAGAACATGGGTACTACGCAAGAAGAAAGATCATCTTTCTGCACCACCTAAAATCTCTCAAAAAGTATCTATTCCTTTTATCATTTTCATGATTATTTTAGGTATTCTGATGCCACTATTTGGACTTTCTTTAATAGCTGTTGTACTGATAGAAATAATCATAAATTTGGTATCTAAAAATAAAAAAGAAGTCAATTAACATACTAAGCGATACTGTTTCCTCCATTAGATGAGGAATGCAGTATCGCTTTTCTTTTTCTAAAGCCAGCCTTTCTCACTTGCAACTTGTGCAGCTTGTTGTCTAGATTCGACATGTAGTTTTTGAATGGAGGTTGATAAATAGTTTCGAATAGTACCTTTCGTTAAAAATAATTTTTTACTAATCTCATTGGTTGTTAGACCTTCTTTTACGAGCTGTAGAACAGCAATTTCACGTTCATTTAGTGGATTTTGTTCCTTCATAAACAATGTAGCAGCTAAATCTCTGCTGACTACCTTTTCACCATTCATCACTTTTCTAATTGTTTCAATTAAATAGTCGATCGGTTCGTCTTTTAGTAAATAACCGTGAACCTCACAATCCATCGCTTTCTGTAAATAGCCAGGGCGTGCAAAGGTAGTGACAATCATCACCTTGCATGGTAAATTTGCTTGTCTAATTTTTTCAGCGAGCTCAAGTCCAGTAAGATTCGGCATTTCGATGTCCAATACACAAACATCCGGTAGCTCTTGTTGAATATATTCCCACGCTTTTTGACCATCTGAAACTTCTGCGATCACTTTTATATCAGGCTCAAACGACAACAAGGAAGCCAAGGCACCACGTAACATTTGCTGATCCTCTGCTAGTAATACGCTTATCATATATTATGTTCCTTTCTGTATTGTTGGATAGGTAGTGTTAACGTCACAATCGTTCCAGCTGTCGTTAAATTGTCAATGGACGCACTTCCTTGAAGGGCATTCATTCTTTCTTTCATCGATGATAATCCATTGCCATGCCCTTGATTATGTAAGCCCACACCATCGTCAAAAATTTTAAATGTTAATATTCCATCTATATAGTAGATATCTATTTGGCATTTTTTCGCTTGACTATGTTTAATAATATTTGTAGTTGCTTCCCGAAGACATAAGGACAGCATCGTTTCTTCCACACTTGCTAGTAGTAGTTTTGGGCAATTATTTTTAATTTTTATGGAAATATCTGCTGTTTGTAAATGCTGTTGACAAAGTATTAGCTCACTCTCTAACGAAATAAAATTCATATCGGACACTAATTCTCTTACTTGCTTAAGTGCTGTCCGCGTTGTTGCTAAAATCTCATTTAACTCTTCTTTAACACGCATAGTATCTTTATCGACTAATTTTGATGTTAGTTCTGTTTTTATTTTAATCATTGTCAATGTATGACCAATCGTATCATGGAGGTCTCTAGCAATACGTTGTCTTTCTTCTTGCTGTACAAGCTGAGTATTTACCTCTGTTAATTCTGTCTGTAGTTTTTTTGATTTTTCTACATAATAGATTAGCATTGGAAAAAGTAGCTGAATGATCATTATTGGTATTAAAACTTCGGTTTCTAATGTAAAAGATGTTCCAGGTTCAAACCAAATAACTATAAAAAACATAAGGGCAATTGCAAACATTCCTACTGCAATATGCCACTTAGTTTTAGCTCTTCCAAGTAAATCAGCAAATGTAAATCCAAAAACTAACATAGTAGAACCTTCATAAATACCTAGTATGACAATAAGAGTAAAACCTATTAAAGAAGCTCCAAGTAAACGCCAATCTTTAAACCATAAAGCAATATAGAAGGCTACTAAAAATAACATTAGAATTATTACTTTAGCAAGTAATGATAATTGAGAATCTGATCCTAATACCATGGTGCATAAAAAAATGAGCGTTACTACATCGATAATTAGATAATGCTTTGCTTGATCTCTTGGGTAAATTTTTATATGCTACACCAACCCTTATTGATTATTTACGTGTGATAGCTTGAATGGTATTTTTACGAACCCATTCCAATGGTCCAAAATGAAAGTGCTTTATGCACATATGGGCAATATAAATTTGTAGGAGGGAAATGGACATCCAAATGGCAATAATTTCAATGCTATTCAACTTTCCTCCTAAACCTAAGCCCCAGCCATAGAAAATGATAGATGCCATAATATTTTGAAGAACATAGCAACTTAAAGACATTTTGCCGACGTTTCCAAGTTTCTTCCATAACCAATCTGCCTTCTTGTATTCTATCAGCTTACCTAATATACCAATATAACCAATTGATAGGATAGGAGCAAATAAATAGCGAACTGGGAAATCAAAAGTTCCTCCAGGAATAAAAATAAGAAGATTCAATGGGATCCCAATATAAATACCGATAGAAAATAGCCTTTTTCGGACTTGGCGACCATGCTCACTTTGAGAAAATACACCGTTACGCATAAATTTAACACCAAGTAAAAATAAGAAGATGTTCATGGGAATAATAAAGATTGCTTCTGCTCTATAGTAGAGAAAATTTGCTAAGCGATATTGTATTTGTTCAAACCAAGTGCCGTTTTGATAAAGTGAAACGACCGAATCGCTATCATAGAGTACACTGGCACCTTGCAATGTACTTAATAAAATGAATAGAATCATGATGGCATGAAAACCACCGAACACATATAAACAACGATTTATCGCTTTATCACCAGCTTTGACGATAAAGGCAACGATAATCCCTGTCACAGCATAGCTCATTAAAATATCGTATTCCATAACTAAGGTAAAATGGATAAGCCCTTCCGTAAATAAAAATACAAGTGTCCAAATATACATACCTGGCCAAGCATTTCCTTGCCGTTTGGACTGTTGATATTTTAATTCTAGACCAACCCCAAACATAATTGTTAACAATCCAAGTAGCTTGCCGTTTACTAAAAATAAAACTGACATTCGTAAAAAGTCATTAAATGACCACCAGCCTGAATAATTACTTGTCATAATAGCAGATGCCTCACCAAGATAAGCAAAAATCCAAATATTTGTACCAAGCGTACCTAATACAGCAAAACCTCGTAATATATCTATTAACGGTAGCCTTTGATTATTTTGTAGCATGTTTCAAATCACTCTCTCTTTGTTTTCTTACTTAAATCATATGGAAAATCAAAGGGAAAACATATTCACACGAGTCAAAGGTTCTATATGACAGGTGTCATTTTGTAGTGTCAGAATACAAAAAACCAGCAATGCTTAGGCTGCTGGTTTGTCTAAAAAGATCTTTGTTCGATTTGGCGATACACGTTGGAAACAATATGCATATTTGCATTACATCTATACACATCAATTTGAAGTTTGGATTATTATTTATGTAACTATTTAGTACATGAATAAATTCTATAGTCCAGAACCCCTTCATACTTTAAGTTCATATCAATATGCTTTTCCATTACATCGTAAAGTTCAGGCTCAATATCCTTTGAGTAATGAAATTCTGGTTTTGAGGAGATTGTTTTGTTTTTTTGTATGCGAATATTTTTAAAGCCAGCTTGTTTAAACAAAGCTACCCAATCCTTTTTCATTAAGAAAGAATCAAATCCATAAAACTGTTGGATTTCTTTTTCAATCTTTGCTTCAAGTGGTTGATGAATGGTAAATTCAATTGCAATGAACCGGCCACCATTTTTTAATAAACGCAAGATTTCTTTCAGCGCACTAGGTTTATTGACAAAAGAAAGAACAGATTCAGAAATAATGAAATCAAATGTATGAGCTGGTAACGGTATTTGTTCTATCGAGGATTGAATTATTTTTACCGGTAAGCGGTTTTTTTTCATTCTCCTTTTTGCCTTTGCGACCATTATTGAATTAGTATCTATACCAGTTACCTTTGCTTCATATTTACTTGCCAAATAGGCAGCGCTTTGTCCTGTACCACATCCTACATCTAAAATATGAGAAGCTTTACTAATGGTCTCAGACTTGAAAATTTCCTTTGTTAGATTAATACCACCAGGATGTGCCCCTCCAACACCAAATTTGGACAGAAAATCAAGATATTTAGACTTTTGAACCGGAACCACCTTCTTTATGAGTTATGTTTGTATAATATGTGATTAAAACTAGTATTGTGTCAGGAAGAAGTGGGGAGGTAAATAGGGGAAGAATTAGTGCTGAAATATGTTCGTTTTTTTTGAACAATCTATATTTTGAAAGACTAAACAATAAAAAAAAACGTACATATACTAATTAAAAGTTTTCTGTAGGGGGTGAATTGATGCCGTTTTTTCAGCCGAATCCTAGAAGGAGACCATCTCCGCCGAGCTATAGACAAAGTTTTGGCCCTCCTTATCGAGGTAGACAGGAGCAACCTTACTTTTATCCTAATCAACAACCCCAAGTTTCTAGATTTGGAAGGTTACCAAATCATGTAAATACTCTAATGAGACATGCGGGAACTATATCATATGGAGTTAATATGGTAAGGCAAATGGGATCTTTTTTAAGTATATTTAGGTAATGTATCTCGATGGAAGCATTCATATTAAAAGCAATAATAATTAGATTGCTTTTAATATTTGATGTGGATGAAAAATCCTGTACCGCGCGGATACATTGTGTAAAAAACCCTCTTAAGCAAATTTTTAAGAGGGTTTTGATGTTTAATTTACTTGTAAAAGATGTTTTTCAATAATAGTGCGATTTTTGTCTTTAAATACCTCATTATGTGATGAAACGATCCCATGACGATAGGCAGTAGGCTCTAAATACGTTTTGATGGAGTTCACGGCATTAGCTGCATCCTGAAAAGTACCTAGGAGAAGATGAATTTTTCCGTCAAATGTTAATATATCACCTGCTGCAAAAATTCCAGGCTGTGCTGTTTCTCCTGTAGCCTTGCCTTCGAAATAGTAATCATCTTTTTTAAGAATGGTGATAGCTTGATCAAATTCTAATGATGCTTCGCGGTTATAGCCATGGCTAACAATTACTTCATCGATTTGACGTGTATAACTTTGCTTTGTTTGTGAGTTTTCACATGTCACTAATTGAATGGCTGTTTTGTCAGCATTTGCAGTCAGCTTTGTAATAGCTGTATTGTATTCAATCTGTACGCCCGCATCTAAAGCCTCTTGAATTGTGGCTTCATGGGCAGATAACTTATCTTTGCGATAAACAACCGTTACGTTTTTAGCGATAGGACAAAGCTCAACTGCCCAGTCAATCGCCGCATTTCCGCCTCCGGAAATAATAATTTCCTTGTCCACAAAACGTTGATAGGACTGCACGGTATAGTGTAAATTAGTCATTTCGTATTTTTCTGCGCCATCTAGAGTAAGTTTTTGAGGGTTAATGATTCCACCACCAACTGCTATAAGAACAGTTTTAGAGTAGTGCTTATCTCCTTGCGCACTATGAAGAACAAAAATATCGTCTTGACGCTCAATGAAATCAACTTTTGTGCCTGTTAAAATAGTTGGTTCAAAAGTTTTTGCTTGTGCAATTAATTGTTGCACAAATTGTTCTCCTAACACAGGAGGGTGACCACCAATATCCCAAATTAGCTTTTCAGGATAAAGCAAAACTTTACCACCGAGCTTTTCTTGACTTTCAATCAATTTCGTTTTTAATCCTCGTAAACCACTATAAAAGGCACTATATAGTCCTGCTGGGCCACCGCCAATAATTGTTATATCGTAAATATGTTGCATTTATATCGACACATCCTTAAAAATGATAAAAAAGTATTTGACAAAACCTTATTTGATTACTAGACTAACATTAGTGATAATGATTATCATTATCGGCATATCGTTATCATAGCACGGGAAGAAGTAAAAAGAAAGTGAGGTTACATTTTGCGTTTACAAGTTGAATCGATTCGTATTGGCTATGAGAGCAAAACGATTGTGCGTGATTTATCGTTGCAAATTCCAGACGGTAAAATAACAACGATTATTGGCTCTAATGGCTGTGGTAAATCTACACTTTTAAAAGCTATTACAAGAATTTTGAAGCATGAGAGTGGCCAAGTCATTTTAGACGGTCAAAATATTTCCAAGATGAATACGAAGGAATTAGCGAAAGAGCTTGCTATATTGCCACAAAGTCCAGAGAGTGCTCATGGTTTAACAGTGGAGGAACTTGTATCCTACGGTCGATTTCCATATCAAAAAGGCTTTGGCAATTTATCGCAAAAGGATAAAGAAGTGATTGACTGGGCCTTAAAGGTAACTAAAACGGATGATTTTCGGTTAAATACGGTTGATGCCTTATCTGGTGGACAGCGGCAACGAGTGTGGATTGCGATGGCATTAGCACAAGAGACCGATATTATATTTTTAGATGAGCCAACAACATATTTAGATATGGCACATCAATTAGAGGTTTTAGAATTACTTTATAAGTTAAATGAAGAAGAAGGGCGCACAATTGTCATGGTGTTACATGATTTAAATCAAGCAGCTCGTTTTTCTGATTATATTGTTGCTCTTTCGCAAGGAGAGCTTGTGAAGTTTGGTACGGCTGAGGAAGTTATTGTACCTGAAGTATTAGAAAAAGTGTTTAATATTGATGCAGTTATTGGCAAGGATCCACGAACAGACAAGCCAATGTGCATTACATATAACTTATTACAAACGGTTTAAAAGGAGAATTACGGATGAAAAAGTGGTTATTACCAATGTTTATGATGGTCGTACTAGTGCTTGCAGCGTGCGGCAATAAAGAAGAGAAGGTTGAAAAAGCGGATGAGGGCTCTAAAGAAGCATCGTCAGCAGAAACAATTACGTATCAATCAGAAACAGGCCCAATTGAAGTACCTGCTAACCCTAAACGTGTAGTTGTCTTGTCTTCTTTTGTTGGGGATTTATTACACCTTGGAGTAAATGTTGTTGGTGTTGATGCATGGGCAGCGAAAAATCCAAACTTCCAAGATGACATAAAAGATGCAGTGGTTGTGGAAAATACAGATATTGAAAAAATTCTTGAGTTAGAACCTGATTTAATTATTGGTTTAAATGGTATTGAAAATGCAGATAAATTAGCAGAAATCGCTCCAACTGTATTATTTACTTACGGAAAAGTTGACTATTTACAGCAATTTATTGAAATCGGTAAGGTTGTTAACAAAGAAAAAGAAGCAACTGAATGGGTAAAAGACTTTAAAGCGCGTGCTGCAGAAACAGGTACGAAAATTAAAGAAAAAATCGGTGAAGATGCAACCGTTACTGTTGCAGAAATGTTCAATAAACAATTATATGTTTATGGAGATAACTGGGGTCGTGGAACAGAAATTTTATATCAAGAAATGGGCTTGAAAATGCCAGAAAAAGTGAAGAAAGATGCTTTAAAGCCAGGTTATTTTGCGATTTCACAAGAAGTATTAGGTGAATATGCAGGTGACTATGTGATTTTTAGTATGTTCCAAGATCAAGATAATTCCTTTACAAATGCTACATGGTTTAAAGATTTAGAAGCGGTGAAGAATGGACATTTATTTGAAGTGAATGCCAACGCATTTTACTTTAATGATCCAATCACATTAGAGAATCAATTAGATTTCTTTGAAGAGAAGTTTTTACAATAATATTTAGTAGAGAGTAGCGAAGGCAAATGACAAAGTTTCGACAATTCCCATTTTGGCTTCAGGCGCTGCTTGCACTGATCATATTAGCTGTGACAGTAACAGTCTCGCTTTGTGTTGGCGCGGCTAATACTAGCATTCAAGATGTCTATGAAGCTATTGTCGGACAAAGAGGTGGCGAGCATTATTCGGTATTACGGGAAATTCGATTTCCTCGTATTATTGCTGCTATTTTTGTGGGTAGTGCACTTGCAGTTGCTGGGGCTATTATGCAAGGGGTTACTAGAAATCCATTAGCAGATCCAGGTCTCCTTGGTCTAACGGCAGGCGCGAATGCGGCACTTGCTCTAACAATGGCATTTATCCCTAAAACCTCTTTTTATATGCTTATATTTGCATGTTTCGTAGGTGCAGGGATAGGGATGATTATTGTTTATGGTATTGGTGCCTCTACAAAGAATGGCTTTTCGCCATTAAAGCTTGTCTTAGCAGGTGCAGCAGTATCTGCTCTATTACAAGCAATTGCAGATGTTACGGGAATATTATTTCAAATTTCAAAAGATGTATCGATGTGGACGAGTGGTGGTTTAATTGGTACAACATGGCAATCCTTAATTATTGTTCCGTGTATTTTAATAGGCTTAGTGATCGCGTTCGCATTTAGTCGTCAGCTAACCATTTTAAGCTTAAATGAAGAAGTTGCTGTTGGGTTAGGGCAAAATACGACAGTCATTAAAGGAATTATGATGTTTGTAGTTGTCGTACTGGCGGGCTCTGCAGTTGCGCTCGTTGGTAATCTAGCATTTGTTGGTTTAATGGTGCCCCATATTGTGCGTGCTATTGTTGGGACAGACTATCGATTTGTCTTACCGATGAGTGCCATTATCGGTGGATGGTTTATGGTAACAGCGGATTTTGCAGGACGAATGATTAATGCTCCTTATGAAACACCTGTAGTTGCAATTATTTCAATAATCGGCCTTCCGTTCTTCTTACTTATTGTTCGCAAGGGAGGTAGGCAGCTTGTTTAATGTCGGGCGAAAAAAACAACGTAAATGGTTAATAGTATGGATAATGTTAACAATAGTTATTTTTGTGATGGGGATTTCAATGGGAGCTGCTTCGGTTTCCATCGACCGCATAATACCGATATTGCTGGGAGACGGCAACTTTAAAGAATCATTCGTGTTGTTTTCTGTTCGTTTGCCAAGATTGTTTGTGTTGGCAGCGGCAGGGATGGCGTTAGCATTAGCGGGTGCCGTTTTACAGGGGGTGACACGTAATGATTTAGCGGACCCTGGCATTATTGGGATTAATGCTGGGGCAGGTGTAGGGATTACGCTTTTTTATCTCCTTGTCGACGGTGATCTTCCTAATTTTGCGTATGTATTACCACTTGTAGGATTTGGCAGCGCTTTATTAACAGCATTGTGTATTTACTCTTTCTCGTATAAGCGCAATATGGGTGTACAGCCAATCCAATTTATTTTAGTCGGTGTAGGTGTAGCATCTGCCTTATCTGGTTTCATGATATTATTAATTTCCTCAGCTGAGCGTAGTGACGTGCAATTTATCGCGCAATGGCTTGCGGGTAATGTATGGGGAACAGATTGGCCATTTTTCTGGGCTTTATTGCCTTGGCTAGTGCTAGGTATTCCATTTATTTTTTATAAGGCGAATGTGTTAAATGTACTGGCGATGTCAGAACAAACGGCAGTTGGCCTAGGCATGAATATTGCACGCGAGCGCTTGCAATTGTTAGTTGTCTCTGTAGCATTAGCTGCGGCAGCTGTATCGGTAACAGGGGGAATTGCCTTTATCGGACTAATGGCTCCACATATCGCAAAGCAGCTAGTAGGACCACGCTTCCAGTTATTCTTACCGCTGACCTTGTTTATAGGTGCAAGTTTACTAATGCTAGCGGATACGATTGGCCGCGTAGCCATTTCAAGCGCAACAGTGCCAGCTGGTATTGTCGTAGCTTGTATCGGTGCACCTTACTTTTTATATTTACTACGAAAAAACGACTGAATGGCTTAGGCTGTTTGGTTGTTTTTTTTGTTGAAAGGCTTTTCTGAATATTTATTGAATATGATTAATAAGGGAGTGATAGTATATGAGGAAATTATTAATCGTTTTATTATGTTCCATAATTGTATTGTCAGCGTGTAATCCAACGTTAGCAATTACTGAAGTAAAATCTGTACCAAAGGATCTGCAAGAAACTCTAAATGTCCTTGGAATGGAAGCTTATGTGCAAATGATAAATAATGGTGAAAAGCGCTCATATATTGTGATAAATACAAAGGATACTGTTACGGTCAGCGTAGAGAGTAAGGAAGATGCGATTGTAATAAACATTGATGAAGTTGAAAATCAAAACGACGAAGTTATTAAGCAGCATATTTATAAACTGACGGTAGATGCAAATTATGAATATATTTATTTATATAAAAATGGTGAACAGATTCCGTTCAATATAGTGGGGGCAAAAAAGTGGCAGAAAGAAATAGCGGTGACGGAAAGCAAGGTCGTATCGACGGATAGAAGTCTCAGAGCGACGGAAAGAACAGAGCAACCGACGGATAGAAATGCCAAGGTGACGGATAGAAATAGCGGCGACGGAAAGGAAGGGCTTAGCGACGGATAGAAGTCTTAGAGCGACGGAAAGAACAGCGCAACCGACGGATAGAAATGCCAAGGCGACGGATAGAAATAGCGGCGACGGAAAGCAAGGGCTTAGCGACGGATAGAACAGAGCAACCGACGGATAGTAATGCCAAGGAGACGGAAAGAAATAGCGGCGACGGAAAGCAAGGGCTTAGCGACGGATAGAAGTCTCAGAGCGACGGAAAGAACAGAGCAACCGACGGATAGAAATGCCAAGGAGACGGATAGAATAGCGGCGACGGAAAGCAAGGGCTTAGCGACGGATAGAAGTCTCAAAGCGACGGAAAGAACAGCGCAATCGACGGATAGAAATGCCAAGGCGACGGATAGAAGTAGCGGTGACGGAAAGCAAGGCCGTATCGACGGATAAAACAGCGCAACCGACGGATAGTAATGCCAAGGAGACGGAAAGAAATAGCGGCGACGGAAAGCAAGGTCTCATCGACGGATAGAAGTCTCAGAGCGACGGAAAGAACAGAGCAACTGACGGATAGAAATGCCAAGGCGACGGATAGGAATAGACGCGACGGAAAGCAAGGTCTCATCGACGGATAGAAGTCTCAGAGCGACGGAAAGAACAGAGCAACCGACGGATAGAAATGCCAAGGTGACGGATAGAAATAGCGGCGACGGAAAGCAAGGTCTCATCGACGGATAGAAGTCTCGGAGTGACGGAAAGAACCCAAGCACCGACGGATAGCGAGCAAAAAAATACTAGCAAGAGCTGAATCGAGAGGATTTTTCCGTACTTTTTATCTAAAAAAGTTGTTGAAAGATTTAATTTGTACTATATGTATTTCAAGTTTTTTGGAACCTCTTTTTATGAGGTTCTTTTTTTATAAAATAGTTATAGGGAGGCGAAAAAAACAATGATTTTATTAGACCGTCAGGAATCGGAGGAACACAAAATTTTAGAAGCCTTGGTACGAAGATTAACTAGTACACATACTGATTACATGAATTATTTTGAGAAGTTGAGGCGTATACATGCAGGCTTTGCAGGGGAGCAAAGAGTAGATGCAGAATGGCTTGAAATTATTTTACCTCAACCGCATTATTTTCTTAATGGTTTACAAATACTCAATCACTTTGGTACTACGCATCAAATAGACACCATTTTACTATGTCCTCAATTTATATTGATTCTTGAAATAAAAAATGTAACAGGCTTTCTGGATTTCGATGAATCATTTAATCAATTTACACGAACTAAAGCAGAAGGCGATGTAGAAGGAATGACGAATCCACTTCATCAAAGTAGGCGACATATGGAGTGGATGATGGGTATGTTACAACAGTCACGACTTAAAATACCCGTTCATTATGCAGTCGTTTTGGCAACGAAAAATGCTATTTTATCAAAGAGTTTAAGGGGACAACCAATTTTTCATGTTTCAGGTTTACGTTATCACGTGCGAGAATTGCATCAACGGTATAAAGAGACAGTGGTGGATGAGGAAAAGCTTTTTCAATTTGCTTCCAAATTATTGTCCATGCATATGCCAATAAAAAGAGAAATAGCAGTGCCTGTCCAGGATCTAATAAAAGGTGTGTTATGCGAAAGTTGTTTAAATGGACAGACAATGAACTATTGTTACCCGAAATGGTATTGTCAACGCTGTGGGGCAGTTGATCAAGAGGCAATTTTTAGAACGCTTGAAGATTATCGATTGCTAGTAGGCGAAACGTTAACAAATAAAAGCTTTTGTGAGTTTTTTAAAATAGATTCGCCGAATACAGCTTATAAATTACTACAAAAGTTAACGTTGAAACCTGAGGGAACTAAAAGGAATAGGAAGTATTGGATAGAAAATTAAAGAGCAAGGATTCAAGCGGTCTGAATTTTTGCTAGATAAGTCATCGACGGATAGAAGCCTTCAGGTGATGGAAAGAAATAACGGTGACGGAAAGCAAGGCAACCCCGACGGATAGGAATCTCAGAGCGACGGAAAGAACAGCGCCATCGACGGATAAAAATCTCAAGGTGACGGATAGAAATAGCGCCGACGGAAACTATGGAGTCATCGACGGATAGAAGTCTTTGAGCGACGGAAAGAAAAGCGGTCACGACGGATAGAAGCCTTCAGGTGACGGATAGAAATAGCACCGACGGAAACTATGGAGTCATCGACGGATAGAAGTTTTTGAGCGACGGAAAGAGAAGCGGCCCCGACGGATAGAAGTCCTCAGGTGACGGATAGAAATAGCGGCGACGGAAACTATGGAGTCATCGATGGATAGAAGTCTTGGGGCGACGGAAAGAAAAGCGGCCCCGACGGATAGAAGTCCTCAGGTGACGGATAGAAATAGCGGCGACGGAAACTATGGAGTCATCGACGGATAGAAGTCTTTGAGCGACGGAAAGAAAAGCGGCCCCGACGGATAGAAGTCTTTGAGCGACGGAAAGCAAGGCAACATCGACGGATAGAAGTCTTTGAGCGACGGAAAGAAAAGCGACCCCGACGGATAGAAGTCCTCAGGTGACGGATAGAAATAGCACCGACGGAAAGCAAGGCAACATCGACGGATTGAAATCTCAGAACGACGGATAGAACACCGCGATCGCCGGATAGAAGTCTCGAAGCGACGGATAGAACAGCAATCACGACGAATAGCGGCTCTAAACTAGAGGATATCTCGCTAATTTCATACTAGACAAATAGGATTTTTCGGCATATAGTTATCTAGGCTAACTAACCAAAGAAATGGCATATAGTTACCTTAGCTAACCAATTAAAGGAGTGGTATTTTTGACAATCGAACAAGATTTTTTTAATCAGTACCGCTTAATGTACAGACCGTTTATTAATCAAGTGAATGTACAGTTAGAGGAATATCAGTTATATAGCTCACAATGGGCTGTCCTTCGATTATTAAATGATAAGGGTCGACATTCATTCGTGGAGATTGCGCATTATATGTCTATTGAAAAGCCAAGTGTCACAAGGTTCGTTCAAAAGCTTGTGGAGCTCGGCTATGTGGAAACGGTAGCGGGCAAGGATAAGCGCGAAAAGCTTGTGCAATTAACGACTTATGGTGAAGAGATAGTACAAGAAATTAAGGCGCATTTAAGACCTTTGTTTGAACAGGCACTCACAGGTGTATCAAGGCAGGAGATTGAGATTGCGACACAAGTGTTAACTAAAATTTGTGAAAACATAAATCGGTAGGAGTGAAAAAAGTGGAAGCAACTAGAGATAAACTATGGACAAAGGACTTTTTAATCGTCTCACTTATTAACTTTACCATTACTTTAATTTTTTATTTATTGATGGTAACAATTGCAGGCTATGCGGTTGAGCATTTTGGTGCTTCAACTAGTACGGCAGGGCTTGTATCGAGTATTTTTATTATTGGAACTTTATTTGGTCGTCTCGGGGCAGGACGAATCATTGGTGATTGGGGAAGTAAAAAGACATTATTTTGTGGGTTATTATTGTTTATGCTATCAACGATGTCTTATTTTTTGGCGGCAAATTTGACACTTCTAATGCTCAATCGTTTAGTACAAGGAATTGCACTTGGGGTGGCAAGTACGGCAACTGGAACGATTATTGCACAAATTTTACCGCCTGAACGACGCGGTGAGGGTATTGGTTATTACAGCTTAAGTGCCATCTTAGCAACTGCTATCGGACCGTTTATAGGTATTCTTTTAACACAACAGTTTGAAGATTATCGTATGATTTTTGCGGTCGATTCAGTATTAGCTATTATTTGCTTTCTGATGTATTTTATCGTTACAGTTCCTGACGCATCGAAGAAGGCTAAAGCAATGGCAGAGAAAACAGGCTTTAAGCTAACCAATTTTATCGAAATGCGTGCTATGCCAATTGCTTTTGTGGCGTTAGTTATCGGCTTTGCCTACTCTGGTGTTATGTCATTTATGACGTTTTACGCGAAAGAGCTTGATTTGGTTACAGCGGGAAGTTATTTCTTTATCATTTATGCAATCGTGATTCTAGCGACACGTCCGTTTACAGGAAAGCTACTAGACTCAAGAGGTGCGAATATTGTTATTTATCCTTGTTTAGTCATTTTTGCAATCGGTATGTATGCCTTTAGTTCAGCGACGAGTAGCTTTGTATTTTTACTAGCTGCTGCTTGCATAGGAATTGGTTATGGTAACTTCAATTCTGTAGCACAAGCAATCGCTATTAAGGTTACACCAAATGAGCGTTTAGGACTTGCGACATCGACATATTTTATTTTATATGATTTAGGTTTAGGGGTTGGTCCGTATTTCTTAGGATTCTTTGTTCCGACGATGGGGTACAGTGCCATTTTCTTTGCGATGGTATTCGTAATTTTAGTGTCAATTGTCCTGTATTATTTCTTATATGGGAAATATGAGAATAACGAAAATTTAATAGATTAGGATCGAGACGTTATTTTTCTAGTTTTATATCAACTAGAAAATGACGTTTTTTGCTTTAAATAAAAATACTTCTTGCAATCGACTTTGATAATCATTATCATTCTCAATATAAACTATTTCGGAAGTAGGTACTTAGCATGAAAAAAACGTCATTATTGTCAGTATTAGTTGCAGGAGGCATTCTTATGACTGGCTGTGGCAATACAGAAGAAGCAAAAAAAGAGGAAAAGCCAGCAACGGAACAAACAGATAAAGCAGATAAAGCAAAAGAAGTTGATTTATCAGCTGAACTAGCAGCTTATAAACAATTTGCTTTAGAACAAATGGATCAATTCTTAACAGAAACAGAAAAATTTGTGAATGCATTTAAAGCAGGTAAAATTGAAGAAGCAAAAGCAGCCTATGCACCAGCTCGTATGTATTTCGAGCGTTCAGAACCAATCGCAGAAAGCTTTGGTGACCTTGACCCACGTATTGACGGTCGTTTAGCCGATATCCAAGAAGAAGGTAAGGGCGAGGAAGAGTGGACAGGTTACCATAAGCTTGAACATGCGCTTTGGGTTGAAAATAAAACGGCAGGCTACGAGAAAGTAGCAGATCAACTATTAGCTGATGCTAAAGAATTACACGCATTAGTTCAAACTGTAGAAGTAACACCAGATTTAATGATTACAGGTGCTGTTGATTTATTAAATGAAGTATCAACATCTAAAATCACTGGTGAAGAAGAAATCTATTCTCACACTGACCTTTATGACTTTAAAGCAAATATCGAAGGCGCAGAAAAAATCTTTGAAATCTTACGTCCAAAATTAGAAGCGAAAGACAAAGACTTAGTAGCGACATTAGATGAAAAATTCAAAGCAGTGGACGATTTATTGGCACAGCATGCAACAGCTGACGGTGGATATGTTTCATACGAGAAATTAACAGAAGAAAATACAAAAGCACTTGCAGCAGCAGTTAATCAACTTGGAGAACCATTAAGTCAAATGGGAATTATTTTGGAGTGATAGTAAATGACTGAATCAAATGATGAAAAATTGATCAATAAAAAAATATCTAGACGTGATATGTTGAAGCTAACAGGCATCGGGGTAGCTGGTGTAGCGATCGGTGCTTCAGGCTTAGGTGGTGTTATGAAAGCAATGGGCTATGATGTGTTTGAGCCTGTTGCGGATAGCACTACAGCAAGTAATAAAGTTAATTTTTATGGAAAACATCAATCTGGCATTACTACACCTGTTCAGACAAATATTTATTTTGCTTCTTTGGATGTTTTATTCACATCAAAGAAAGAGCTACAAGAGTTGTTCAAACAATGGACACCTCTTGTTGTTCGTTTAATGAATGGTGAATTAATGGAAGATTTAACAACAAATACTAGAGTTCCAACAGGAGATACTGGTGAAGCAGTAGGATTAGATGCCTCAAATTTATCAATTACAATTGGGGTTGGTCCTTCTCTTTTCGATAAACTTGGTATCCAGCATTTAAAGCCAGCTGAATTAAAAGATTTACCACATTTCCCAAAAGATCAGCTGCAAAAGGAATTTACAGGTGGAGATCTTTGTATTCAAGCGTGTGCGGATGACCCACAGGTGGCGTTTCATGCAGTGCGTAATTTAGTTCGCGCAGCCTCAGGTAAAGTAGAGATTAAATGGTCACAAGCAGGCTTCAATTCTTTCCCAGCTGGTGGAGGAACACCTCGAAATTTATTTGCGTTCAAGGATGGCACGGTAAATCCAGCGATTACAGATGAAAAAGATTTAAACAAAGTGGTATGGGTCGATAAAGGCTGGCTAAAAGGTGGCTCTTATTTAGTAGCACGTAAAGTTCAAATGCATCTTGAAACATGGGATCGTACATCTTTAAAAGATCAGGAAGCCACATTTGGTCGTTATCGCGATAGCGGTGCACCGTTGGGTAAAAAGAAGGAATTTGATGATTTTGATGTAGAGGCGAAGGATAGCAAAGGCGAGTATATTATGCCAGATACGTCGCATGTGCATTTGGCACGTAAATCGGGTGCGCGCGTTTTACGTCGCTCTTACTCGTATGCATCAGGTGTTATGACGAATACAGGTGCTCATGATGCTGGGCTAGTATTTATCTCTTTCCAAAAAGACCCAGAGCAATTTATAAAAGTCCAAAATACTTTAGGGCGTCTTGATAAAATGAATGAGTACATTACCCATCGAGGCAGCGCAGTGTTTGCTTGCTTCCCTGGTGTACAAAAGGGGAGTTATCTAGGTGAAGCACTTTTTAACGCGCTGTAGTATTATTCTTTGCTTGTTATTGGCACTTGCTGTACCAGTGCAGGCAGCTCAATCTTATAGTCATTTGTACATTTCTATTAGTGATGCGCTAATGAGCACAAAGCAAGACAAAGAAGATGAGGCGAAACTTGCCCTCGAACAATTTGCTAATGATTGGGCATCGGTCACTTCTGAACAGAAGGAAGCAAAGAAAAAAGTTGATGAAATTCTTGCACAAGCACTTGAAGCTACTTCAAAGGATGAACGCTTAGAGGCGCTATCTGCATTGTCAAATGCTTTACGTGCGTTAGAAAACCTCGAAAATCCTGTGGATGAAGCGGCGCAACGTACAGAATTTGGGCAAAAGTTTAAACCAATCATGGCGGACTTTGAGAAAGCCTTAGCAAGTGGGGACATCGCAGCAATCGATGAAGCCTATAAAGATTTTAATATCAAATGGAATAAAAATGAAAGACCTGTCCGTGAGCAAAGTATCGCGATGTATGGGCAAATTGAAACACAAATGGCGTTTTTACGCATTTCCATTTCGGCTGAGGAACCTGATGTAGACCTTATGAAGTCCCAATTCGCAGATTTAAAACAAACGATTGAGGATTTTGTAGCTGGTAAGGAAACAGCGGAAGCAGTCGAAGGAGAATATTCGTTATCTACATTAATTGCCTATATTGATGAGGCGAACGATTTTATCGATGCAGGTGATTATAAAGCTGCCTCCGATAAAATTCGTGAATTCATTACTATATGGCCAAGTGTAGAAATTGAGATTTCTACTCGAAATGGTGGTCTATATACTAAAATTGAAAGTGATATGCCGATTATCGCTAGTGATTTATTAAAATCAACAGTTGATAAAGAAGCTATTAAAAGTAAATTAGATAATTTCCGCACTGAAATTGAGCTAATTCAAGGTGACTCAGATTATACTTTATGGGATTCCGCTTTAATCTTATTACGTGAAGGCTTAGAGGCACTATTAATTATTTTAGCATTAGTATCGTTCTTAGAGAAATCAGGTCAAAAGACAATGCGCAAATGGATTTACGTAGGCGCATTTGTAGGGGTTCTTTTATCTGCAGTTGCTGCGATTTTAATGTCTACAATTTTCAACTCTGCGACAGTTGATACAAATCGAGAGATAATGGAAGGTTATATTGGCTTACTAGCTGCAGCAATGATGATTGGGGTCGGTATTTGGCTCCATAGTAAATCGAATGTGGCAAGTTGGAACCGCTATATTTCCAAACAAATGGGTAATGCTATTTCAAGTGGCTCGGTATTTGCCATGGCGTCAATCAGCTTCCTGTCCGTTTTCCGTGAAGGAGCAGAAACACTTGTCTTCTACGCAGGAATTGCGCCTAAAATGGAGACTTCTCAATTTGTGCTAGGTATCGTAGTAGCAATTCTAGTATTAACAATTTTTGCATTTGTGTTATTTAAAGCAAGTGGAAAAATTCCAGTATATAAATTTTTCGCAGTGGCAACGATGTTAATTTATGTACTGGCCTTTAAAATTATTGGTGTCAGTCTGCATACATTGCAGCTGCGGGGTACAGTTTCAACTACAATTGTAGATGGCTTACCGGTTATCAGCTTCATTGGTTTCTATCCAACTGTAGAAACAATGATTGGACAAGCGATTTTACTAGTGCTCGTTGTAGCTACAATCATCTTTAAAAAGAAACAAAAATAAATCGAAGTGGTTGGGACAAAACTAGCCAAAACTTAATAAGCGCGAGAAATCAATTTAGAAACGTTGATTTCTCGCGCTTTTTTGATGTTAAA